>SKOF01000499.1 GCA_007120155.1 Thioalkalivibrio sp.
CCTGGATGATGAGGTCCCGATCCGCCATGAGGTCGGGAATGCTGGGGTCGTAGTCGCTCTCCAGGCGCACGCCTCCGGGGGCCTCCGCGCCCACCAGGCCGCGTACATGCTCCAGCACCTCGTGCAGGTTGACGGGCCGCTTCCGGGGCAGGTTGCTGGGCCCGAGCATGCGATCCACCAGCGCCTGCAGGCGATCGGCTTCGCCGATGATGATGCGCGTGTATTCATGCAGGGCCGGGTCGGGCAGTTCCCGCTCCAGCAGTTGCGCGGCACCGCGCAGGCCCCCCAGGGGGTTCTTGATCTCGTGGGCCAGTCCCCGCACCAGGGCCCGTGTGGCCGCGTGCTGGCTGAGCAGACTCTCCTCCCGGGAGATGCGCAACTGCCGGTCCACCTGAATCAGTTCCACGAGCAGACGCCGGGGCTGGTGCGTCTCGATCACCGGGGTGACCGTCATGTCCACGGTGGACTCGTGCCCGTGGACCGGGTGCAGATTGTGTTCCCGCTCCGTGAACGGGTGCCCTGTGCGCAGCGAATGCGCCAGGCTGGCGTGCAGCCGGGAATCGTTTCGTACCAGGGCGTCCACCGGCAGCCCGGCCACCCGCCCGATGCTGATCTCGAAGAGCATCTCGGCGGCGGGATTCATGTAGCTCAGGCACAGCCGGTCATCCAGGACCAGCACGGCGGTGGTCAGGTTCTCCAGCAGATAGGGATAGGGGATCAGTGGCTGTGACATGTGATTTCCACTATGCAAGAAGCAAACCAGCCTGGTGCGGCCGGTCTCGATGGGTGCACAGCGCTGGGGCATGGCGCCGGGCCCCGGGCGTCCATGGCCCTGCCCCGCGTCAGGACGGTGCCTGCAACAGGGTCAAGGGAGATTATTGCACCAAACTGGTGCAGTTGCTGGAAGCACGGTCAGCCACAGAGGACACGGGGTGTATGGCTGGTGGGGACGGGTGTGCACAGCGGCGCCCGCGGGGCGCCCTATGGTTCGGCCGCGCGGAAAGACGGGCGGGACAAGTCGGCTGCCGTTCAGCGCATGCGAGCCGGCGCCGTCGGCCATGGTTTTCCGCGCCCCCGCAGCCCGGAAGCGACGGGCGCCGGCCTGCGCGGGGCAAGACCCGCCGCACGGGGGAATGCGGGCGCCGTGCGTTGACGGTGCGGCCCTGGCGGGGCCCGTCAGTTGATGTGATGGCGCAACAGGTGGAACTCCACGCTGTCGGATTCCTGGATCACCTGGTCGTTGCGGTCCAGCACCTGTACGTGGATCCGGTGCGTGCCACGGTCCACGTTCACCAGGTCGAACCGGGGCATGTCGCGTGTCTGCACGGCCTCCCCGTCCATGACCAGACGCAAGCGGTGGCCCCGATCGGCGTTCAATTCGGGGCTCATTTCCACGTGCACGGAGAAATTGCCGTCATTGGCCCGCACCGGCTCGTCGTCCCCGGGGCTCGCGATGCGAAGGTCCTCATAGGGGGCTTGCTGCTCGTCGTTATCCGTGAGCGGCCGCCGCAGGATCTCCCGCGCATCACGCAATGCCGGGGTCGTCATGGGTTCCCGCACGTGGATGCGCTCGGCCTCCACCCCCTCGGGCGGGTTGTCGCCGAACACCGTATTGCCGTCGGCGTCTGTCCACCGGTAGATGTCGGCGGAGACGATCGCGGCGGCCGCGAGGGTCAGCAAGAGCAGCGGGATGAGAATGAGGCGCATAGGGGAAGCCCGGTCCGTGGTTCACCCGATACAAGATACAAGAGGCAAGCGGCAAGAGAAAGCAGGGGTTCTCTTGCCGCTTGCCGCCTGGATCGGTCCTGAAAGAACAAGGCCCCGCTTCCGCGGGGCCTTGTCCGTTCAGAGGCTGTAGTACAGGTCGTACTCCACCGGATGGGTGGTCATGCGCATGCGGGTGACGTCTTCCATCTTCAGACTGATGTAGGCATCGATCATGTCGTCGGTGAACACGCCGCCTGCCTTCAGGAATGCCCGGTCCTTGTCCAGGGCGTCGAGCGCGTGGTCCAGGGCATGGCAGACCTGCGGGATCTGCTTCTCCTCTTCCGGCGGCAGGTCGTAGAGGTTCTTGTCCATGGCCTCGCCCGGGTGGATCTTGTTCTGGATGCCGTCCAGGCCCGCCATCATCATGGCGGCAAAGGCCAGGTAGGGGTTGGCGGTGGAGTCTGGGAAGCGCACCTCGATACGGCGGCCCTTGGGATTCATGACGAACGGGATACGGATGGAGGCGGAGCGGTTGCGGGCGGAATAGGCCAGCATCACCGGGGCCTCGAAGCCGGGTACCAGACGCTTGTAGCTGTTGGTGGAGGCGTTGGTGAAGGCGTTCAGGGCCCGGGCGTGCTTGATGACGCCCCCGATGTAGTACAGCGCCATCTCGGAGAGACCGCCGTACTGGTCGCCGCTGAACAGGTTCACGCCGTCCTTGGACAGGGACATGTGCACGTGCATGCCGCTGCCGTTGTCACCCACCAGGGGCTTGGGCATGAAGGTGGCGGTCTTGCCGTAGTTGTGGGCCACGTTCTGCACCACGTACTTGAGGATCTGCACCTCGTCGGCCTTGCGGGTCAGGGTGGCCGCGCCCACGCCGATCTCGCACTGACCGGCGGTGGCCACCTCGTGGTGGTGCACCTCGGTGGTCAGCCCCATCTCCTCGAGGCCCAGGCACATGGCCGAGCGCAGATCCTGCAGGCTGTCCACCGGCGGCACGGGGAAGTAGCCGCCCTTCACCGTGGGACGGTGACCGATGTTGCCGCCCTCGAACACCTTCTCCGAATTCCATGAGGCCTCGTCGGAATCGACGCGGAAGAAGCAGCCGGAGATCTCATTGCCCCACTTCACGTCGTCGAACACGAAGAACTCGTTCTCGGGGCCGAATAGCGCGGTGTCGGCGATGCCCGTGCTGGCAAGGTAGGCCTCGGCGCGGCGGGCCAGGGACCGGGGACAGCGGTCGTAGCCCTGCATGGTGGCGGGCTCCACCACGTCGCAGCGCAGGTTCAGGGTGGGCTCGTCGAAGAACGGGTCCATCACGGCGCTGGCGGGATCGGGCATCAGGATCATGTCGGACTCGTTGATGCCCTTCCAGCCGGCGATGGAGGAGCCGTCGAACATCTTGCCGCTTTCGAAGGTGTCCTCCTCAATGCTGTGGGCCGGTACGGAGACATGCTGCTCCTTGCCGCGGCTGTCGGTGAACCGGAAATCGACGAACTTGACGCCGTTCTCCTTGATGGTCTTGATGACTTCTGCTGGGGACATGCCTGCTCCTCCGGGGAGTATTGGATATGAATCAAAAGTGATGCCGATTCTCGATGAGATCCGTTCATACGGCCTCGTGCTCGAACCGAGTGCCCTCAAATGAAGCATGATCCATGCCATGCCCGTGGGGGCGCACCCGCAACGCCTGGCGGGCCCTTATGGCCAAAGCGCCGCACTGTTTTCGTGCGCGCCACACCAATGGCGCACTGCTATGGTGCATGCGTGGGGTGCCGTTGGGCATTCTCCCTGAAGTAGACCACCACTTCGCCCACCTCCGGAACGCGTTTGCTGGTCTCCTGGAGGCGGCCCGCCAGCCGGGCAGCCGCCTCCGGGTCCCCGGCAACGGCCCGGGGCAGGTAGAGCTCTACATGAATACGCCCCCCCAGATAATGTAGCACCACGTTCTCCATGTGTCGGGACTCGGGAATTTGTGCCCATTCCCGGTGCAGCGCCGCGAGCACCGTGGTGCGCCCCGGCAGATCCAGGGCCGGCGGCAGCTCTTCGTCATCTTCGGGATCGATGTGCACGGTCACGTCGATCAGTTCCTCAAAGGCATCGGTGACCGCCAGGCGCACCCGCTCACTCACCTGATGGCCCTCGGAGATGCTGATGCGCGGGGACACCAGGATGTGCACATCGGCCAGCGCC
>SKOF01000353.1 GCA_007120155.1 Thioalkalivibrio sp.
GCAAACGAAGCCTGTGAGCGTTTGCGCGTCGCCGTTGATCGACACGAGTTCCGGCTCGAGAACGGGCAGCCGGTGGCGGTGACCATCAGCATCGGTCTGGCCGACTGGCAGGACGGCATGGCCGAACTGGGCGACCTGATGCGCACCGCCGACCGTCATCTCTACGAGGCCAAGAGCACGGGCCGCAACCGCCTGCGAGCGCCCGATCCGGCGACCTGAGACGCCCTGACCTCGCTCTGCCTCGGGCCCGAGAAGTCGCGACACGGGATGGCCCGATTCCCGGCCGATCCGGATCCCTTATCCCTCGCGCAATTCCCGTCTGAGCTTGTCGAGCACGCCGTTGACATACTTGTACGCGTCGGTGGCGCCGAACTTCCTGGTCAACTCCACGGCCTCGTTGATCACCACCCGATAGGGAATGTCCATGCGCTCCTTGAGCTCGAAGGTGGCCAGTCGAAGGATCGCCCGCTCCACGGGGTCAAGTTGCTCCACCGACCGGTCCATGTGGGGTGTGAGCAGTTCATCCAGTCCTGTCACCTCGTCTGTAACGCCGAGGAGCAGGTCCCGGAAATATTCCCTGTCGGCCTTCTCCAGTTCCGGATCCTCGCGGTACTGCAGGAGGATGTCCTTGGGCTGGTAGCCGGTCATCTGCCATTGATACAGTGCCTGCATGGCCACACGCCGGGCCTGCCGACGGGCATGACTGAGCCGACGTGCCTCCGCGGAACTCAAGGTCAGGCCTTCAGGCGTTTCATCAGGCTCACCATCTCCAGGGCACCCATGGCGGCGTCCACACCCTTGTTGCCTGCCTTGGTGCCCGCCCTTTCAACGGCCTGTTCGATGGTGTCGGTGGTAAGCACCCCAAAGGACACCGGCAGGCCCTGCTCCATGGATACGGATGCCAGTCCCTTGGCGCATTCGCCGGCCACGTAATCGAAGTGCGGGGTGGCACCGCGAATGACACAGCCCAGCGCGATGATGGCGTCGTACCTGCCCGACATGGCCATGGCCCGGGCCGCCAGGGGAAGTTCATAGGCGCCGGGCGTGCGCACGATGGTGAGGTCCTTGTCCTTCACCCCGTGACGCAGCAATGTGTCCACCGCCCCTTCCAGCAGGCGTTCCACGATGAAGCTGTTGAAACGCGCCAGCACGATGCCGTAACGCCCCCCGGCCGCCCCAGTGAAGTCACCTTCAATTGTCTTGATCGAGTTCATCATCAGTCCAGTCAGTCCAGAGGATTATCGGGAACGATACGGCAGATCCACCACAGAGGCGACCTCCCTGTCTTGAATCCTGCATCCTGCATCATTTCTCTGATCAGTCATTCACATACTCCACGACCTCCAGTCCGAAGCCACCCAGCCCGTGGAAGCGCTTCGGTGCGGAGAGCAGCCGCATCTTCTGCACACCCAGTTCGGCGAGAATCTGTGCGCCGACACCATGCGTGCGCAGTTCCGCTGGCTCGGTTTCGTGTTCCATGACCTCTCCCCGGTCGGCCAGGGCCATCTCCCGGATGCGGCGCACCAGTTCCCGCGGTGACTCCGGCTTGCGGATGATCACGGCCACGCCGGTGCCCACCTCGGCGATGCGCGACAGCGCATCGCGCAAGGGCCACCCGCACTGGGGTCCGTTGTAGGCCAGCGAATCGCACAACGTGTGCTCCACGTGAACACGCACCAGCGTCGGTGTCTCCCCCCGTATGTCGCCCATGACCAGCGCAAGATGCACCTCCCGGGCGATCATGTCCTCGAAGGCCACCAGCCTGAACTCACCCACTTCCGTCGGGAAGGGCGTCTCCGCCACGACCTCCACGCTTCTCTCGTTCTCGATGCGGTAGCGGATCAGATTCTCGATGGTGCCGATCTTGAGACCATGCTCCTGCGCAAATCTCTCCAGATCCGGACGCCGCGCCATCGTGCCGTCCTCGTTGAGAATTTCGACAATGGCCGCCGCCGGTTCGAAGCCTGCCAGACGCGCGAAGTCGCAGCCCGCTTCGGTGTGGCCCGCGCGCACCAGCACGCCGCCGGGCTGAGCCATGAGCGGGAACACGTGTCCCGGTTGCACCAGGTCAGAGGACTGCGCATTGGGGGCGACTGCCGTGCGGATGGTGTGGGCACGATCGTAGGCGGAGATGCCCGTCGTCACCCCGTCGGCCGCCTCGACGGAGACGGTGAAGTTGGTGCCGTGCTGGTCGTTGGTGTCGGTGACCATCAGGGGGAGATTCAGTTGCCGGCAGCGCTCACGGGTCAGTGTCAGGCAGATCAGCCCACGCCCGTAACGGGCCATGAAATTGATGTCCTCCGGGCGCACCATGGAGGCGACCATGAGCAGATCGCCTTCATTTTCGCGGTCTTCATCGTCCACGATGACCACCATGCGCCCCTGGCGCAGGTCCTCGATGATCTCTTCGGTGGTGTTGAATGCCATGGTCATCCGGATGTTGTGATCGTCATGAGAATGCAAATGGGCGGGATACTTCAGAAAGAACAGGATATTCCTGTTGAACACCTTTCGGTAATATCCTGTTAATCATGGGAATTATGCTTGTTTACTTCTTTCCGACGAACCCGTGCTCAGCAAGGAAGGCCTCGGTGAGGCCGGCGTCCGGCTGCGCTGCCGCCTCCCCAAGCAGCAGGCGCTCCAGGTAGCGTGCGATCAGGTCCACCTCGATGTTCACCCGACGGCCAGGCCGGTAGAACCCTATCGTGGTCTCCTGCCGGGTATGGGGCACGATATTCACCGAGAAGACGGCGCCATTGACCTGGTTGACGGTCAGGCTCACCCCGTCCACGCAGATGGAACCCTTGGGGGCGATGTAGCGGGCCAGCGCATCCGGGGCGCGCATATCGTAACGTACCGACCGGCCGTCGTCTCGCATGGACAACACTTCCCCCAGGCCGTCCACATGTCCGCTGACCAGATGTCCGCCCAGCCGCGTGGTGGGCGTGAGCGCCTTTTCCAGGTTCACCGGATCTCCCGTAGCGAGATGCCCCAGACTGGTCAGTGACAGGGTCTCCCCGGAGACATCCGCTGCGAACCCGTCTCCCGGCAGATCCACGGCCGTGAGGCACACCCCGTTCACCGCGATACTATCGCCGAGACCGACGTCGGAAAGATCCAGTTTCCCGGTACGCACCCGCAGACGCGTGTCGCCGCCTCTGGATTCCAGTGCTGCAATCTCGCCCACTGCCTGGATGATGCCTGTGAACATTGAGTGTGAGTCCTGGTTTTGTGGTCAGTAGAGCCCCATAGGCCCGATTCACACGATTTTTCTATAGTAACAGCATGTTAATTGATATTCTTAAACCAGAAAATTCCATCCGTGGTCATTACATGCCTGTACACGGCCGGGCAGTAATGCGCCAATCCCGCCCCACCGCCCGGATATCCTCGATCTCGAGGCCCATACGCTCGTCCATGCGCTCGAGGTTCAGATCCAGCAGACCCCGGGCAGCATTGCCCATCAGATGCGGCGCCATATAGATCACCAGTTCATCCACGAGACCCTCGCGCATCAGGGCACCGCACAATTGCGGGCCGGCCTCCACGTGCAACTCGTTCACCTCGCGCGCCGCCAGCACGGCCATGACCGCATGGAGATCCACATGCTGGCCGGTCAGGGTCACCGGCAACACCTCCGCACCCCGGGCCTGCAGCGGCACATACCGTGCCGCATCCATCTCGCCGGTCAGAATCAGCACCGGGCCCCCGGCGCTGAACAGTCGCGCATCCGGCGGGCACCCCAGGCGCGAGTCCAGGACCACCCGCAGTGGTTGGCGAACCTCGCCGTCGATCCCCAGGGCCTGCGCCGGGACGCGCACGTCCAGACCGGGGTCGTCGGCACGCACCGTACCAATGCCGGTGAGTACCGCACCTGCCCGGGCCCGCC
>SKOF01000372.1 GCA_007120155.1 Thioalkalivibrio sp.
CTCGCAGGCCGGATAAGGCGCAGCCGCATCCGGCACACCGGGCTGAGGCATGGCGGATGCGCTTCGCTTATCCGCCCTACGTCTCTCAGCTTGCCTGTGAACAACCTGGTGGGTTTACACATCTAGCTCTTCCCCCAAACTGACTGGATATTGCAGGTATACCCGGCCGGATTAACGGATCTCCCTCGAGTCAGGGTGCAAGGAAGTCCTGCCTCCAGCATGGCCCGAATCATCGGGTCAGGCCAGGATTGCCCCGGGCACAACAGAGCGCGAATCCAGTAGAATCGTACGCCTTTGCCCTGACCCAAACCGATCACATCGAGGCCGTTCGATGACCAGTGCCCCAACCAACGAGGATTGTCACTTCTGCCGGATTGCCGCCGGCCTGGCCGACCCGCTTGTTTTCGCGAACCGTTCGTTCGTCGCTGCCTTTGACACCCACCCGGTCAATCCGGGGCATGCACTCATCATCCCGCGGCGGCATGTGGTCTCCCTGTTCGAACTCAACGAAACCGAACAATCGGACTATTTCGACGCGATTCAGGGCGTCCGGGAGGTCATCGAAACGACCGATATGACCAGCCTGTATCGCAACATGTTGAGCCGCGAGGACCTGCGGGAGAGACCGAAGGACCACATCGAAAGCGTCCTGGAACTCCCCTTCCTGGGCAACCGGCCCGACGCCTACACGGTGGGCAACAACGACGGCCGGGCGGCGGGACGGAGCATCGACCACCTGCATGTCATCCTCCTGCCGCGCTATGAGGGAGACGTGCAGGATCCAAGGGGCGGCATCCGGAACGTCATCCCCGATCGGGCGAAGTACCACAAGCGACAATGACCAAGGGAAGAGGGGAGGTTCGCTCCGTCTCCTATTCGCACTTGCACTAGAATAGGAAACGGGCAAGGGGAGACCTGCAACATGACACCACACCACCGAGGCCTGGCCGGCGCTCTGACCGTGCTGACGTTTGTCTCATTCACCGCAAGCGCGCAGGAGATCACCACGGGCCCTGAGGCCAGCGTCAGCATACCGGTGGACAACCCCTGGGCCCTCGGGCTGCTGCTACTGGCGTTCACGGTCTGCGCCTATGTCGTGCTGCAAAGGCGCACCCACCGGGTGGCCCTCGCGGGGCTCCTCTCCCTGGGCCTGGCCGCCGGCATGCTCTGGCAGAGCCCTGATCTGCGCGCCCAGGTGGTGCTCATGTTCACCAACCCCGCTGGTGAGACCCTGCCCATCGCCGTCCACCCGGTCACCAGCAACGGCGACATCGAGGGTTTCGAACCGGCCGACTTCGTCAACAATTCCGGTAACACACTGCGCATCACGGGTATCGAACTGCCCACGTTTGCCCGGTGCTTTCCCGACGGGGCCGGCAACCTGCTGCCCCCGGGACAGCCCGACCCGGACCCGCCCGCCTCCTGCGGTGTCGGCCAGACACTGCCCAACGGAGCGACCTGCCGGGTAGACGTGGAGGGCATCTGCCGCGATCTGGCCGCGGCGAACGTCACGCTCACCGCCATCAGCCCCAACTCCGGCCCGGCAGCCGGGGGCGCAGGCGTCACGCTCACGGGCACCGGACTGGCCGGCGCCACCGCGGTCAGCTTCGACGGGGTCGCGGCCACCGGTGTGAACGTGGTCAACTCCACCACCGTCACTGCCGTCACGCCGGCCCATGCGGCGGGTACCGTGGACGTGGTCATCGACACTCCTGCGGGCGGCGCCACCCTCACCAATGGCTACACCTATCTGGCCACGGCGGTCGGCCAGTCCTCCGGCGGCGGCACCATCGCCTGCCTGAATGGTGGACTTAACAATCTGATCGCTGCCACGGCCGACAACAGCACGGCAATCGAGTGGGGAGGGTTTGGTACAGCGATCGGGTCCGGCGCCCAAAGCGTTACGGATGGCGCGGCCAATACCGCCGCCATCGTAGCGGGCCTCGGCAACAACGGCGGAACCCCCTATGCCGCGCAGTTATGTACAGATTACGAAGTGGACTCCCAGGGGAACACGCCCTGCCAGGCAGGCAATACCTGTTACAACGACTGGTTCCTTCCAGCGGGTAATAATGTCACGGTGACCGGCCAGCTGAACTGCCTGTTTGCCAATCGTGCCGCTATTGGCGGTTTTGCGGCCGGCTTCTACTGGAGTTCAACAGAGTTCTCTGGCGATCCTGTGTCTGGAGCCTGGATGCAGGATTTCAACAATGGCAGCCAGTTTACCGGCACAAAGAGTTTCGCGCACAGAGTCCGTTGTGTTCGCGGATTCACCCCCTGAGGAGAGCAGGGGCCTCAGTACCATGGACGTCCGCGAGCGCTTGCTGCACGCATGGGGCGCCAGGTGAGAGCGGATCAACGCACCGTCCCGATCAGGACGCATCCCGCCAGAACCGGCCAAGGCGCTGGGCGCGCGGGCGTTAATCCGGTGTCCTGCGCCTCAGCCCGTAGACCAGCCCGGCCACCGCACCCAGCAGGGCCCCGCCGGGCCCGGTGATGAAGATCCCGAGCAGCGGCCCCTGGTTCGCCTCCGGGGCCAGCAGCATCGGCCCGAAGAATCCCGCCACGAAACCGATGGAACCCAGGATCGCGGCGCCGTAGCCGGCTGCCCCCAGGGCCGAGCGCGGCATCTCGCGGGTATGAGGCCAGACCATGAAGGCCACCGCCAGGGCGATGAGCAGGGCCAGAACCTGACCGGCCGACTCGAGCGATAGGATCATCAGGATGATCACGCTCAGTACGTACGTCCCGAAGAAGGTCATGAGCAGGACGGTGACTCTCAATACCGGGTTCATTGCGTCGAATCTCCCCCTGAGGCTGTTGCGTCAAGTCCGGTAATATGCGGTCATGCGACAAGGAAGAAAGATTATGCCCATAATCAGGAAAACCGCCATGACTCGACTGACAGCCCCGCCCGCGATGGTGATCGGGGACCGTACCCTGCGATGAAAGGACGAGACCTATGAGAAAGATACTTCTCCTGGTCGGTCTTTTGGCGCTGGTCTCTGCGTTCCAGGGCGAGTTTGGCCAGGGGCTCAGGGACATTACGTCCGGGTCGGAAAGTGGTCGCAGTGTCAGTGCGCAGCAGTCGGAACTGGAAACGACGCTGGCGCTGATCAAACGAGGCGGCCCGTTCCCCTACCGCCGCGATGGCCTTACATTCGAAAATCGGGAGCGGCTGCTGCCGGCCCGGCCGAGCGGCTATTACCGGGAGTATACGGTGCCGACACCCGGCTTGAGTCACCGTGGTGCGCGACGTATCGTGGCCGGAGGGGATCCGCCGGTCGTCTTTTACTATACGGAAGATCACTATCGGTCCTTCCGGAGGATCGACGGACAGTGAGCATGGATTCGGTCTGGAGCAAGCTGGCATCAGGTGCGCTCAAGGCGGGGACCTATCGCACCTACCGGCCACTGGCTTGCGGGGATGACGCCGGGAACGTCAGGCCGCTGTATCACTACAGGCTTCCCGAAATGGCATCTGTGCAGCGAGATGCCTTGCTGAGTGCCCTGTCGGATACGCTGGGATTCCCGGACTATTTCGGCTTCAACTGGGATGCGGCCTTTGATTGCCTGACCGACCGGGACTGGGAGGCGGGCGCGGTCGTGATCATTGAGATGAACATCCCGCCCGCCGCGGATGCAGACGAGGCCATGCTCACGACATTGATTGAGATGATGAGCGATGCGTCCAGGTTCTGGATTGACCAGAACGTAACGCTCTATTTCCTGATCGAATCCCCCCGAGACGACCTTGCCTCTCTGAACGATCTTGAGACACTGGGGCCGAAGCTATAGGGGTCAAGTCTAGCAATATATAGTAATGCCCGAAGCAAGAATGAATTTTGAAATCCGACTCATAAGGAAAATATGGCTCATACTGGAAGATGTTCCTCTGTGACCCGGATCTTCACTGGATCTAGAAACCCGAAAGGTTGACGAACCGGCGGGACCTCCCGGGGAACGGGGATCCTCAACCACCTGGGGGCTACCCGCATGAAACGCCCATCCGTCTGGTTCATTTCCCTCCTCTTGTGCCTGCCGCTGACCGCGGCGGGGGAGGCGCGTGAGTTGGCGCGTGCCACGTTCGCCGGCGGCTGCTTCTGGTGTATGGAGCCACCCTACGATCGGCTGGATGGTGTGGTGGAGACGATTTCGGGCTTCAGTGGCGGCCATGTGGCAAACCCCTCGTATGAGGCGGTGGTGCGCGGCGGCACCGGACATCTGGAGGTGGTCCAGGTGATCTACGATCCGACGGTCGTCAGCTATGAAGCGCTGTTGTATGTCTACTGGCGCAACATCGACCCCTTCCAGGTCGAAGGCCAGTTCTGCGACTGGGGGCCCATGTACCGTTCAGCCATTTTCGTCCATGACGAGCAACAGCGTCGTCTGGCCCGCGTCTCTATGGAGCAAGTGGAGGCCCGGAATCTGTCGGATCGGCCGATCGCTACGCGCATACTCGATTTCGAAGCCTTCTATCCGGCCGAGGAGTACCACCAGGCCTACTACCAAAAGAACCCGATACGCTACCGCTATTATCGGTGGAACTGCGGACGCGACCAGCGCCTGAAGGACCTTTGGGGTCCGGAGGCCGGCGGCAACCCGGGCTGAAGCCCCGGCTGTGTCGGACGAGCGCCGGTGGGGCGTCGTTCGCAGTGCGCGAAGCGTCTATAATTCCTGGTGCTCCCTTTGATTCCGGAGCGCCTGATGAACCTTAATCCCGGAAGCAAGTCCGGATCGGTGACTCGATCCCGCCGAAGGTTTCTGGCGACACTTGGTCTGACCCTGCCGATCCTCTGGTTGAGGCTCCGCGGGAGTGCTGCCGGTTCCGGCAACGGCCCGCCCTTTGAGCCCCTGGATCTCGATGATCAGACGTGGTGGGAGATTCTGACGGCGGCGCAATACCATGTCCTGCGCCGGGAGGGCACGGAAGCACCGTTTTCCAGCCCGCTGGACAAGGAGTATGGCGAAGGCGCGTATGTCTGCGCCGGCTGTTTCCTGCCGCTGTTCTCCAGCGCACACAAGTACGATTCGGGCACGGGTTGGCCAAGCTTCTGGCAGCCGATCTCCCCCGTCCATGTAGGCACCCGGCGCGATCACTGGCCGTACTATCCCAGTATCGAATACCATTGCGCCCGCTGCGGCGGTCATCAGGGCCACATCTTCAACGACGGCCCGCAGCCCACCGGACGGCGCTGGTGCAACAACGGCCTCGCGCTCGAGTTCATTCCCCTCGGCACTGCGTTGCCCGCCCTCAGGGGTCAAGTCTAGCAATATACAGTAATGTGAGCGATCGGGGTTGCCCCTCGGCCGGCATTGCGCGTGCACGCCTGGTTGGTGGGGGCACTCGTCAGGCCGGTTCCATCGGTGGGTACGCGCAGCGGGAGATCGGTGGGGAGCGAAAACCGGGTCAGAGAGCGATTGTTACGAATTCTGGCGGAAATTGCTCCCTGACCGGGTTATCTTCGATATTGTCCCCTGACGCCTCCTTTCTTTTTTGTTTGGTGTCCTGCAAGTCCAATAACAACGGAGTCCTCTCAATGTGCCGATTGTTGGTATCACTTCTGTCGCTCCTGATTCTCGCATCCGCCCCGGGACAGGCGGCGGACCTTGCCGACCTGTTCGAGCAGGTCAATCCCAGCGTCGTGGTGATCCGCTCCCAGGAACAGGTGGCCCGTGGTACGGAGCAGCTGGAGTGGCGCACCATCCAGCGGACCGGGTCGGGGGTTCTGGTGTCGGAGGATGGCCGTATCGTGACCGCCGCCCATGTGGTCCAGTCCGCAGACCAGATCCAGGTGACCTTTGCCGATGGCAGCGAGGCGGATGCCCGGGTGATCGGTTCAGAGCCTGCAGCAGATATCGCCATGCTGGAGGTTGAAGAGGTGCCCGCGGATGCCAGGGTGGCGCGCCTGGGCGACTCGGACGGGGTGCGCATCGGCCAGCCCGTATTCGCCATCGGCGCACCCCGCGGCCTGGCCCACGCTCTCAGCGTCGGGCACATCAGCGCCCGCCATCAGGGCAGCGACATCACCGGTGACTTCGGGTTGGGTGAGCTGCTGCAGACTGATGCCTCGCTCAACCGGGGCAACTCCGGCGGGCCGCTGTTCAACTATTCCGGTGAGGTGGTCGGAATCGTCAGTCGCATTCTCACGAGTTCCGGCGGATCTCAGGGTCTGGGCTTTGCGGTCACCTCGAACCAGGTGCGCGAGCTGCTGCTGGAACAACGCGCCTTCTGGAACGGCCTCAACGGTTACTGGGTGCAGGGCAGCCTGGCACGGCTCCTGAACATCCCCCAGGCGCGGGGGCTGATCGTGCAAGGCATGGCCGCGGGCTCTCCGGCAGCGCGCATCGGCCTGCGTGCGGGCACGGTGGAAGTGAACATCGCCGGCGAGACGCTGATACTCGGCGGAGACGTGATCCTGAGCGTCGAGGGCATCTCCTTCGCGGATAACGATGGTTATCAGCGCATCCGGCAGCACCTGGGCGGACTGAATCCGGGCGACAGCGTGACCATCAGCGTGTTGCGTGCGGGCGAGAGGGTCTCGCTGACCACCACTCTGGGCGCGGCGGAGGCTCAGAGGAATTGATTCTTGACCGGTTTCCCGCCGCCCCTTTTCTTTTTTCTCCTTTGACGCTACCCCCAGGGAGGCTCCACGCCCTCCACCCGGTACTCCCGGCTGAGCGCGCGCGTGAGGCTGATGCAGCAGAACACCAGGATGATGGCCACTGGAAGGCCGGCGGTCAGCGACCCGGTCTGCAGGCTGTTCAGTGCGCGCTCGCCGCCGACGATCAGGAGCGTGGCGGCCACCGTCCCTTCGGTGATGCCCCAGATCACCCGCTGGCGCTTGGGTGAGTGTTTCGCGCCGCGCGAGATCAGCGCATCGATCACGTACGTGCCGGAGGCCGACGAGGTGATGAAGTAGGTTGCGATCAGCAGCGTGGCCACCCCCGAGGAAAGTGTCGCCCAGGGCAGTTGGGCAAGGGTGGCGTACAGCGCCACGGTGGTGTCCTCGGCCACCGCGGAGGCGATGCCCGAGCCCTCCTCGAAGAGTTCCAGATACAGTGCGGTACCGCCGAATACGGCCATCCAGGCGAAGACGAACAGGGTGGGCAGGGCGAGTACCCCGACGATGAACTCCCGGATGGTGCGCCCGCGCGAGATGCGGGCGATGAAGATGCCCACGAACGGCGACCAGGCGATCCACCACGCCCAGTAGAACATGGTCCAGTCTTTCTGCCAGCCCGAGCCGCCGATGGCGTCGGTGTGCAGGCTCAGCTCGATCAGCTGCTGCAGGTAGGCGCCGGTGGAGTCAAGCAGGAAGCGCAGGATGAACAGCGTCGGTCCGGCGAACAGGACGAACGCCATGAATGTTACGGCGAGCACCAGGTTGAAGACGCTCACCCACTTGAGTCCACGGTCCAGCCCCGAGAGCACCGAGAACACGGCGACCGCGGTGATTGCGGTGATGATGCCCACCTGGTGCCAGTGGGACACCGGCATGTCGATGAGCACGTTGAGCCCGGTGTTCAGCTGCATCGCCCCGAAGCCGAGCGAGGTGGCCAGGCCGAACAGGGTGCCGAACACCGCGAGGATGTCGATCACGTGGCCGATCGGTCCGTAAATGCGGTCCCCCAGTAGCGGGTAGAAGATCGAACGGATGGTCAGCGGCAGACGGTGCCGGAAGCTGAAATAGGCCACGGACAGGCCCAGCACCACGTACACCGCCCAAGCGTGCAGTCCCCAATGGAAGAAGGTGTAGACCATCGCCTGGCGCGCGGCCTCGTGGGTGCCGCCCTCGGCATGAGGCGGGTTCTGGTAGTGCAGGATCGGCTCCGCCACGCTCCAGAACACCAGTCCGATTCCCATGCCGGCGCTGAACAGCATGGCAAACCATGCGCCGTAGCCGAACTCCGGCCGGTCTTCCGGTTGCCCCAGCCGGATTGCGCCGTAGCGGCTGAATCCGAGCCACACAAGGAACACGACGAACAGCGTGACCACCAGCAGGTAGCCCCAGCCCAGGTACTCGGTGATGAACCCGTGGATGCCGTCGAAAACCGCAGCGGCGGTCTCGGGAAACGCGACGCCAAAGGCGACGAATACCACCACCATGATCGCGGAGGCGGTGAACACGACGGGGTTCACCGTGGAGAAGAAGGCTTGCGGGCGGTACTGGGCGGGCATCGGTCACCTTGGCCTTGGTGGTTGCGGCGTGAACCCGGCCTTCGCGGGGCGGGATCAGTCCTGCGGTTCGGGGGGCGGGCGCTCCATGATGCCGACCAGGTCCGCCGTCTCCAGTACGTGTCCCTGCGCGGCGTCGTCGAACCGGCTGCGGGTTGCGCCGGATTCGAGATCCAGCTCCGTGTCCAGGGCCAGGAGACGGAAACGATAGTGGTGGCTCCCCTCCGGAGGCACAGGCCCCAGATAGCCGATCTTGCCGAAGGCGCTCATGCCCACCCGGCCTTCGCCGGGCAGATTCAGGGCGTCCACGCGGGAGGTGGTGGCGGGAAGGTTCCAGACCAGCCAGTGGGTGACCGGGCCGAGTGGTGAGTCCAGGTCCTCAAGGAGGATTGCCAGACTGCTTGCCTCCACGGGCACGTCGCGGATCTCCAGCGGCGGGAGTTCGTTTTCGCTCGGTGCGGAGGCCCTCCATGGCATCGTTCCGCCGTCCTCGAATGCGGGGCTGAGCAGCTGCATCGGTTCCTGCTCTGACTGAACGGATGACCGAACCATCGCCCGAGGATGGGGCGCGGGTCAACCTGGAGAAAAGGGGACGGTAATGGGCGTCCCCTTGTTGCGTGTCTTTGTTGCGGCCTCGGCGCGCAGGCAGGCGAGGCGCGTCTGGCCGCACGGGGGGAGGTTCACAGGGGTTACTATCTGACCGGTGACCAGTAGTAGACGGGTGTGACAAGAGGACACCCATTATCCTGCCCGCCTGTATTCTGCCCCAGTTTGATGCGCGCTCTTGATGCGCATAAAATATGCGCATCAAGAGCGAGGTGAGCCATGGAACACCCTGTCAGCTATGATTCGAGCGCGCCCAGGAAGGCGGCCAACCTGAGCGTCAATTCAGACCTTCTGGCCCGGGCGCGGGCGCTCAACATCAACCTTTCGCGGGTGTTCGAGGAGTGCCTCGCGGAGGTCGTTCGTGAAGCCGAACGTGAGCGGTGGGTAAAGGAGAACCGGGCCGCCATCGAGGACTACAACGCTCGCGTTGCGGACAGCGGCAGTTTCGGCGATACGGTGCGGCGATTCTGACGGTCTGATGGCCCAGTTCGACGTTCACCGCAACCCTCATCCGGAAACCCGCGATTGGGCCCCTTACCTCCTGGTGCTGCAACATGACCTGTTGGGGGAGTTGCGCACGGCGGTTGTTGCCCCCCTCATTGTAGAGGCGCGGTTCGGGCGGCCGGCCAGGATACTGAATCCGGTATTCGGGATTGAAGGCCGGCGCGTGGTGATGTCGACGGCCGAACTGGCCGGCATCTCGCGGCAGCAGTTGGGGGAGCATGTGCAATCCCTGCGCAGCATGCGCGACGAGATACTGGCCGCCGTCGATCTGTTGTTTACGGGGATATGAGGCCAGGAACTGATCTCTCCCCTTTCCTACGGGGCAACCTCCAGCCTGGCGTCCACGCTCTCGACACCCTTCTGGGCGCTGGCGATCCGCACTGCGCGATCGATGGCGTCCTCGCTCGGCACGCTGCCCTCCAGGGTCACGTGGCCGCGGAAGGTGTCAACATTGATGTCCCAGGCGCTCACCACGTCGTCTCGGCTAAAGGCGGTATTGACGCGGCCTGTCACCGTCGCGTCGGAAGCGATCTCGCCGGCGCTGCGTTCGTCCTTGCCCACATAGTAGCCTCCGGCGGCACCGGCGCCGGCACCGATCAGCGCGGGCGCACAACCCGCGATACCCAGTGCCAGCAGGGGAAGGAACACGGCATAAAGAAGCTTTTTCATCTGGTCTCTCCTGTGGTTGAAGTGGGATGTCTCGATGCGTCGACGGCATGGATATCGATGCAAGACGTGTACCAGACCAGGAGTTCGGACGAAGGGGCGCAGCGTGGCGGTGCTGCCTGACCATGGCTGAATGCCGCTGGAACGGCCCGGCGTTCCAGCGGCAGCGATCTGTCGCCATTCCCCGACACGGAAGAGAGGAAGCGGGGCAGACCGGCAGGGGGAATCGGCGCAGGGGTCAAGTCTAGCAATATATAGTTATTCGGGAAGGATGAAGGATCTCCATCATTCGTACACTGCGGAAAGTACTCATTACTCGATTCACGGTCCTGCCAGTGATGGACGTGCAAGCTGTCCCGGGTTCTCCTCCGTCCCGTTGTCGTGAAACATGGGGCTCAAGTCTAGCAATATGCAGTAATCCGAGAGAGGAGAAGGATCTTCATCATTGTCACAATCCTGAACCCACTCATCACACAATCATCGACCCGATCCGGTCGAACAGCTCATTCGACGCCGGGTGGATGTCGGTATTCATAACGCTTTTGTGGATATGGATCCTGCGAGAGGCTTTGCGTCCCGAGTGGGTGGAACAGTCGTCAAGGGCGTATGTGGAGGATGGACAGGGATCACGGACGATCCGCCTTTGCCACTATCCGGGCGTCGAGAGATAATGAAGGCCTGTCGCGACAGGGGAGCGCGATAACGGCATGATCGGTCCGCGACGGCCGCATTTGCCGGGCCGGCGGGACAGGTGTGAACGCGGCGGTGACCAGCCCCTCAACAGCCCGACCATAAAGGAACGCCATGCGTCGTCGCCCACACCTGTTCGCCGAACTGGCGCCGTCTGATGCCGCGGTGCTCACGAGCCATGGGAGTGTGCGCAGCTATCCCGCCAATACCGTGCTGATCACCGAGGGTGATCAGGTGGGCTCGCTTTACGTCCTGCTGGAGGGCCGGGTCAAGGTGTTTGCCAGCGATGATGCAGGGAGGGAGGTGATTCTCAGCATTCTCGGGCCCGGTGAGTACTTCGGTGAGCTGTCACTGGTGGATGAGGCCCCCCGGTCGGCCTCGGTAATGAGCCTCACCCCCGTCAAGCTCATGGTGATTACCCAATCGCAGGTCAGGCAATGCCTGACCGAGAACACTGAACTGGCCTTCAATCTGATCCGTGCCCTGACCCGGGAGGTCCGCGTCCTGACCGACAACATCAAGACCTTCGCCCTGATGGATGTGTACGGGCGGGTGACCCAGACGCTGCTCGATCTTGCGGTCGAGAAGGATGGAAAGCTCGTTATCGAGCCACGACTCACTCACCAGGATATCGCCAACATGGTGGGGGCGTCGCGTGAGATGGTCAGCCGCATTCTCAAGGAACTGGTGACCGGAAACTACGTCAGTGTCGATAAACGCAGCATGACCATAAACGAGAAACTCCCCGCCGCCTGGTGAGCCGGCGTGGGCCAGGGCCGATCTGCCGGTATGGGCTGTGCGCGGGTTCGGCCGGCTCCGACGTCCGGTGGGGTCGGAACAGCGGAACAGCCACCCTTTCGCGGATCAGGCTTCGGGAAGTGGTGTGCGGCGCCACCCATGTCGCGGATGGCGCCGCACCCACGCTCACTTCCTCCTCGAGACTCTGGCCTTCGCGATGCGCCGCTCGTGTTCATCCTCCTGTGCCTGTGTCGCAAAGAGTCCCTTGGAAGAAACGGCGCCGTTGATGCAGGGCTCCAGTTCGTTCGGGTGAAGATTGTTCGCCGCCGAGGCCATAAACGGGATCGCCATCAGGCTCGTCGCGATTGCCAGTGTGAAGATGGACTTTCT
Source organism: Thioalkalivibrio sp. (assembly GCA_007120155.1). Classification (GTDB taxonomy): domain Bacteria; phylum Pseudomonadota; class Gammaproteobacteria; order Ectothiorhodospirales; family Ectothiorhodospiraceae; genus Thioalkalivibrio_A. The sequence goes on from SKOF01000372.1 coordinate 11,774, forward strand.
CATGTCGGATTCTCCTTGAAGAAGGCAGTTTGAGGTGCTCGGTTGTGGCCGTCGTCTATCGGGTTCCGCCCTCGTATTCCGGGAACTCCTCAAGGCGTTGTCGATGACTCCGGGGCCATGGTTCGTGCTCACCTTCTGGCCGGTTCCTGTCTCGTGACGCGAACCGCGTGACCCCTTGGATTCAAAGGCTACGCATGCCCGCCTTCCGGCGCGGTGAAGTAATCACCGCGCCGGTGTGAAATATTCACATCCGCCGCTGTGATGACGGGGCGTGCGCATCACGATTCGGGAGCAGTTCATGTACGGTCGGCTCGTGTCCGGAACAGGTGCCCGGATCGGACGGGCCTTCGGCCTTACACGCAGTCGACGGCAGAGCGACGTCAACAGGGGGTCAAGTCTAGTAATGTATAGTTGGGGGGAAAGAGGAACGGTCCGCGTTATCCCGGCAATCGGGCATGAACTGATTACCCCGATTGGCCGTCCTGCCACTGATGGACCTGCAAACCGTCCCGGGTACTTCTCCGACCGTTATCGTCGCTGTCATCTCCCGCGCGTATCTCGCCCCATCGCGCTTTGCACGCCGTCGCGGGCCTTCCGTATGCGGCCGCGCAAGAGAATCTGACCTGGGTCAACTGCACCGCATCTTGGGCTGTCGCAGGGAACCGGGGTCGATATCCTGTGACTAATCAATTGAAGCTTTGAATCCATCTTGAGAAGTTCCAATGGGAGTAAACAAGTCATGGCAAAACCCAAGGCAGGTATCGTTGGTGCGGGGATCGCAGGCGCCAGTTGCGCGGGTGCACTCTCCGCCGGGGGCTGGGATGTGGACGTGTTCGACAAGGGGCACGGCGCGGGCGGCAGGCTGGCAAGCCGGCGCCTCGAATCCGGCTGGGCGACGCTGGGCGCACCCTTCATCTCGGCCTGGAATGCGCCCTTTCGCGAGCAGGCGGAGGATTGGGCGAAGAAGGGCTGGGTGGCTCCGCTGAAAGGCGACATCCTGCAGGGCCGTGCCGACACGGGATGGACGCATGCGCGGCTCAAGGGCCACTACCTGCCCACGATCGAAACCTCGGAACTGGTCGGTCACGTGATGGGGCAGGCGAAGCTGCACCTTGAGTCGCACGTGATCGCGGTGCAGCCGCAGGCGCTCGTTCTCCAGGACGGCTCCATTGCGGACGGTTACGACCAGGTGATCTGTGCCGTGCCCGGCCCGCAGGCCATTTCCCTGCTGGATGCCCTGTCGCCGCTTCGCGAGCAGCTCGCCGGTGTGCGCTATCGCCCGGTGTGGGCGTTTCTGATGCGCTGTGAGGGCGGGCCTGACGCGGACATCATCAAGTTCGATGACAATCTGCTGGACATGGCAGTCCGCCAGACCACTGCGGACCCGGACCTTTGGCTGGTGCACAGCAGCTACGAGTTTGCCGAGAGCCATGTCGAGGCCTCCGAGATCGAAGCCAAAACGCGCGCAGCGGCGGCTCTGATGGGTCTGCTGGGGTTATCCCGGCCGGTCGAGGTCGAAGCCTCGCATATGTGGCTGTATGCGCGGTCCGAGAACTCGGTTGGCGGTTACTGGCTGCGGGACGATGAAAGCCGGGTGATCCTGATCGGCGACGGCATTTCCGGGGCAGGGATCGAGCGTGCCTGGGAAAGCGGCGTGCAGCTGGCGCAGGCGATCCTGGAGGCGAAGGTCTAGCCCGCATATCTCATCGGTCGGACACCGGCTGGCGCGCAACAGGTTGAAACATAAGTGGAATACGTTGAAATGGTCGGCAACCCCCGCATGACAGTCTGTTCCCGCCGGTGTCCTATCGCGGTTCAGGCTCGTCTTCGCGCCCGTATGCTTGCTCTTCACTCAACCCATAGCTACGGCTATGGGTTTCGCTCCAGAGCGGCGCCTAC
>SKOF01000405.1 GCA_007120155.1 Thioalkalivibrio sp.
CGATAAACTTGTTCATGACCTGCCCCCTCGATAATGGCTCTGTGTTGAAGGTGGTTTTACCCAACCCCGAAAACATAACCCACGCTCTCGAGGTCGGGCAGGTCAATCCATGATGTCTACAGGGGGATCAAGGCACGCGTAGGAGCCCGGTCCTCCGGGCGATTCTGCCCGCCCCAAACCCCGTTCGCCCGCCACCGGCAATGCGAGCGCATGGGCGAAACTCCGGACGGGTTGTATCCCGAGGCCGGGTCCTGTGACGGGATTCCGGTTCAATGCGAGGTGTCGGCACAGGTGTGGATCCCGGGCCGTTGTCCCACACCAGACACTCAGCCGTTGGCAAGCGCCTGAATCTTTTCCATCAGCGCGTCCGGGACCTCCACGCCATTTTCCAGGGCCGCCTGCTCCAGCTGATAGCGACGGGCGCCCGGCAGGCGGACACCCTCGTCCTCGAGCATCTTCGTGATCAGCGTCTCCATGCGCTCCAGGTAGACCTGGCGGCCGGCTAGCGCCTCCGGGTCAATGATCAGGAAGGCCTGGCCGATGCGCGGCTGGTTGCCCTCGTCGCTGAAGAAGGAATCCGCCTCGAAACCGAAGGCGGCACCGGTCAGCGCGCAGCACAGGAGTTCCACCGTCAGCGCCAGCATGGCGCCTTTCACGCCGCCGGCCGGCGCCATGCTGCCGGACAGTCCGGCCTGCGCATCCGTGGTGGGGTTGCCTTCGGCGTCCATGGCCCACCCCTCGGGGATAGCCTCCCCCTTCTGGGCCGCCACCATGACCTTGCCCCGGGCCACCTGGGACAGGGACAGGTCCACCATCAGTGGCTGTCCTTCCTTGCGTGGAAACACGGCGGCGATGGGGTTGGTGCCGAACAGCGGCGTCTGCCCGCCCCAGGGGGCGATGGCCGCCGGCGAGTTGCCGAAGGCCAGTGCCACCATGCCGGCTTCCGCGGCGGCGCGCAGGTGCAGGGCCGCGGCGCCGAAGTGGTTGCTGTTGGTCACACCCACGAACGCGACACCATGATCCCTGGCTCGGTGAACGCCCTCCTGCACCGCCAGCGCGCAGGCCGGATAGGCCATGCCGCAGGCGGCGTCCACCAGGCAGGCACCGCCATGTTCGCGGATCACCTTCGGTACCGCCGAGCCGTCCGTTCGCCCGTTCTTCAGGTGGGCGCAGTAGAGCGGCGTGCGCGAGACGCCGTGGGAGGCAAGCCCCTGGGCGTCGGCGTCCACCAGGGCACTGGCGGCGCTGGCCGCCATGGCGGGGTTGGCACCGCAGTTCTCGAAGGCGCGGGTGACCAGGACGGTCAGTTCATCAAGGGTGATCTGTGTCATGGTGTTCCTCGAGGTGTCTTACAATTATTAAGCCACAGAGGTCACAGAGGCCACAGAGAAAACCGACGGGAGAACTTTCGACGACCTAAGATCCCGTGCCTGTCTCTGTGCCCTCTGTGGCAAATGTTTTTTCCTGCAGGCCATGTGCGCCAATGGGAGCGGATCAGCCCAGGGCTTCGGCCACGCGCTCGGCGATCAGGCGGCTCACCCGGGTGTTGGATTCCTCGGTCACGCCGGCGATATGGGGCGTGAGCACCAGATTGGGCGCATCGGCCAGCACACTGCCCGCCGCGAGTGGCTCCTTGTCGAACACGTCCAGCGCGGCCCCGGCCAGATGGCCGTCCTTGAGCGCGCGGGCCAGGGCGGATTCGTCGATGATACCGCCCCGCGCCGAGTTGATGAGCACCGCCCCCTCGCGCATTGCCGCAATGCGGTTTGCATCAAACAGGTTGCGGGTCTCATCTGTCAGCGGAATGTGCAGGGAGATCACGTCGGACTCGGCCAGCAGCCCGTCCATGTCCAGCAGCCGGGTGCCGGTCTCCGCGAGCACCGGGGCATCGGCCTCGATATACGGATCGTAGGCCACCGTCTCCATGCCGAGGCCCCGGGCCAGCTTCGCGGTGAGCTGGCCGATGCCGCCAAAACCGGCCAGCCCCAGTGTCTTGCCGGCCAGTTCACGGCCTTTGGAAAGCGCGGGCCGGGGCCATTCTCCGGCGGCCACCCGGTCGCTGGACAGGTAGGCGCCGCGCAGCAGCATCATCGCGGTGCAGATCACGTACTCGGCCACCGCCAGGGCGTTGGCACCGGTGGCGGGAATCACCTCTACGCCACGCTCGGCGCAGGCGGGCTGATCGATGTTGTCCAGTCCCACGCCGAGGCGGCCCACCACCTTCAGTCCGGGGGCCTGGTCGAGCAGTTCCGGGCGCACCTGGGTGCGGTTGCGCACGATGAGGGCTTCGCAGTCGGCCAGCAGCGGCGCGAGCTTGTCGGGCTCGTCCACCAATGTGGGCCCGTAATGGGTGTCCAAGCGCGAGGAAAGCCATTGCACCGCATCGGTGTCCATGAACTCGGTGATGACGATACGAGGCATCGTTTCAGGTTCCTGTGGATTCTTCGGGATTCAGGAGGGACTCACCAGGCGCCACCCGAGTAAAGCGCACGTTCTCGGTGTCCATGATGAATTTGTCATCTCTGTATACGACCTGTGTGAATACGGAGCTGCCGAGATCGCCGGCATCGGTGAAATCCTCGCGGTAGTGGGCGCCGCGGGAATTCTCGCGGCTGAAGGCCGCCGTGGCGATGGTACGGCTGACCATGATGAGATTGCGCAGATTCATCCAGTCGTGCCAGCTCACATTGTACGCCCGGTTGCCGTTGCCGACACCGACCTCTTCGAGGCTGCCGGCCAGTTCATCCAGCTCGCCCAGGGCGCGCTTGAGGTCCACCTCGTTGCGCATGATGCCCACCCGGTCCCACATGACGTCGAAGAGCGACTCCCGCAGGGGCGTGAGGTCGCTCATCGGCTTGTCCAGCGGACGCATGCATTCGTCCACCACCTGTTCGATCACGGCATTGTCCGGATCCCGGAAGGCACCCTGCCGGGGCACCCACTCGGCCATGCTGTCGCCCGCCACGCCGCCGAACACGGTGGAGTTGGCCACGCCGTTTCCGCCCAGGCGATTGGCCCCGTGCACACCCCCGGTGTCCTCGCCCGCGGCGAACAGGCCGGGCATGGCAGTGGTGCAGTCCGGACTGAACGTCACGCCGCCCATCATGTAATGGGCGGTAGGCACCACCTCCACCAGGCCGCCGGCCAGGTCGAAACCACAGTCGGCACAGCGTTCCACCATGCCCTTGAATCTTACACGCACATCGTCAGGACCCAGATGGCTCATGCGAAGATGCACGCCTCCGTTGGGGGTGGTGCGGCCGGCGCGCATCTCGCTGTAGATGCCCCGGGAAACGATGTCACGGGTGGCGCGCTCGGCACGCGCGTCATACTGCTCCATGAAACGCTCGCCGTTGCCGTTGAGCAGATGCCCCCCGGCGCCGCGAAGGCCCTCCTCCAGCACCGTCCCGGTCATGCGCGTATGATCCCCCGCCAGCAGGCCGGTGGGATGGAACTGCACCATCTCCATGTCCCGCAATGCGAGGCCGGCGCGCAACGCCATGGCCATGCCGTCGCAGCTCTTGTCGCCGCTGGGCGTATGGTACTTGTACATGGTGGGACCGCCCCCGGTGGCTAGCAGCACGGCGCGGGCCTGCACGAACCGGAATCCGCCGGTGCGCATGTCGATCATGAGCACCCCGGAAATGCCGGAGCCGTCCTTCGCCGGGACAATCGCCACCGCCCGGTACTCCTCCATGCGTTCCACATCCCTGGCCCAGACCTGCTCGGCCAGGCGGTTGATGATCTCGATGCCGGTGAGATCGCCCTTGTGCACCGTGCGGTCAAAGGTCTGGCCGGCAAAGGCCTTCTGGTGCAGGGAACCGTCCGGATTGCGGTCGAAAAAGCAGCCCAGCTCGTTCTCGAGCTCGTGGACCCGCTCGACGGC
>SKOF01000132.1 GCA_007120155.1 Thioalkalivibrio sp.
ATCCGTCTACGCGCTGGACTCGGCTGAAAAACGCCGGCAGGAACAAGTGCTCGTGGCGGCCACGGCCAATCTGCAGCTGGCAACCAATCTGATGCGCCAGCAGGCGCTTGATTACCTGACCCGCATGCGCCTTTACGCCACCATCATCGCCGAACGGCTGGGAGAGGATCCCGACCTCAGGGACACCGTTACGCCACAGTTCACGCGGGACGTGTATCGCTTTGCGCCCATGCACGATATCGGGAAGGTGGGTATTCCGGACCATGTGCTGCTCAAGGAGGGGAAGCTGAGCGACGACGAACGCGGTCTCATGAACCGCCATCCCATGATCGGGGGCGAGGTCCTGCGGGAGTGCGAAAAGCAGCTGCAGAAGGTGGGATTCCGCGTGTTCCAGACCGCCATTGAGATTGCCGAGGGGCACCATGAGCGTTTCGATGGCCGGGGCTATCCCCGTGGATTGCAGGGTGATGAGATCCCCCTGTCCGCGCGGATCGTGGCGGTGGCCGATGTCTTCGACGCGCTCACGTCGCGCAGGCCCTACAAGGAGGCCTGGCCGGTGGAGCGGGCCCTGGCCTGGCTGAGGGAGCACGCGGGCACGCAGTTCGATCCGAGGGTGGTGCGTGCCATGCTGGACTCCCTGTCCAGGATCATGCCTGTCTACGAGCGTTTCAGGCACGTCTGACGTCGCGACCGGTGACCCGAAGCGTCGGGGGCCACAATGGGGTCCGCCTGCTCCTCTCCCCCGGCGCACGCCCAGGGCATGCGCCGGGGGAGAGGAGCATGCCCTGGGCGTGCGGTAAGAAGCATGTAAGATCCGATCCCCTATACAGGAGGCTGTTTGCATCATCAGGGGCATCGGTCATGAGATCACGTCATCGGGTTTCGGCCGCAGGGTTCGTGCTTGCGGTGTGTTTACTGGGTTCCGCCGGAGCGCAGGACTGCACGGACGTGGAGGGGGGTGATCATCCCCGGGTCCCGCGCTACGCGGATGCCTGCCTGATCGCCCATGTGGCGCGGGCCTTCGACGGCCTGCAGCTGCCCACCGGGCCGGCTGTCCAGCGCGACGGGTCGTGGGCGGCAGAGCGCTCGGAGACCCTGGAGGGGCGAAGCACGCGCCTGATGTACCTGATCCCGCCCGGCAGGAGCGCCCTCGAGGTCTTCAGGAACTACGAACGGTCGCTGACCGAGCGCGGCTTCGAGTTCCTGTTTTCCTGTGCGGAAGACGCCTGTGGCGGGAGGGGAGGCAGCGGCATGGGCCGGCTGATCTATCCCTCTCATCGCCAGATGGGCCGGGCCGGTGAGCACGCCTATTCCGCGTTCATGCACGGCGTGTCGGACCGGAGATACCTGGCGGCACGCAGTGATGACGGGAAGGTGTTCGTTGGACTCTTTCTGGCCGAAGCAAATCACGCTTTCCTGCGTCAGGACAAGCGCCGCGTGGCTGTGCACCTGGACGTGATCGAACTCGAAGCCATGGAAGAGCGCATGGTGGACGCGGCGGCGATGGCCGCGAGCATCGGCGAGACCGGCAGCGTCAGGCTCGAGAATGTCTACTTCGAGTTTGCCGCCGCGACCCTGACAGCCGAATCGGATGCGGCGATCGCGGAGATGGCCCGGCTCCTCGGGGACAACCCGGACCTGGAAATCTATATCGTCGGCCACACGGACTCGGTGGGTGCCTACGAGACCAATCTCGATCTTTCCCGGCGCCGCGCCGAAGCCGTGGTCCAGGCACTGGTGAGCCGCCATGGCATTGAACCCGCGCGACTGGTCCCTGCCGGCGTGGGCCCTCTGGCGCCTGTCGCCAGCAACGCCACCGAAGCGGGGCGCGCGGAGAATCGCCGGGTGGAACTTGTGGCCCGCTGAGCGATCCCCGTGGCTCCGTTCGTCAGGCGTCTGTCCATGAACCGATCGACGGCAATGACGGCAGCATCGTGTGTGACGGGCAGAGGGGTGTAAGAGGGCTGTAAGACCTGCTCCGGGACACTGGTTCGCGGGCCGGGACGATTTTCGGGCCTTCACTCAATCGGCCTGACCACGGTTGCGAACCGGCAAGCCCAGGGGCTGGCGAGCATCGGAGTTCACTTGGAGGAAGCGATGAAACAGTTGATGTTTGTTCTCATGATCGGCGCCCTGCTGCTGGCAGGGTGCGGAGGGGGTTCGTCCGGCAGCAATCCGACAGCAGACGCCGGAACCGGCACGGGCACAGATCCCGGCACCGGCGCTGATCCGGGCACAGACCCCGGCACCGGTGCTGATCCAGGAACTGATCCGGGCACGGGTGCATCCGGCTCGGCGCTGGATTGCCTCAATCCGCAACTCCTTGCCGCGGGCACGACGTTCCAGACCACGACCAGGACGGTCGACGATGAGGAAACGACCGTGCTGACCTCCACGGCGACCGTCATGGGTGACGACTTCTTCAACGGGCAGTCCGTCACCCGGGTGTCCGTGGCCGTGACGGGCGATGAAGAGTTCACCGCGGATCACTTCATGCGCATCCAGGACGGATCCGCGGGGCTGACTTACGGTGCGGAAATGACCCTGGGCGACTTCGTCACCACCATTGTGAATGACCCCTATGCGCTGGAGCGTTTCGACCTGTCAGCCGGGCAGAGCTATTCGCACAGCTATACCAGTACCGTGACCTACACGGATACCGCCTCGATGACCGAGCTCATGATGATCAAGTCCGAAATCCAGACGGAAACCACCTATGTGGGCCGTGAAACCATCACGGTCGAGGCGGGCACCTTCGACACCTGCCGCTTCGACGAGACGATGACGATCCAGGTGGTCGGGTTCCCGGTGCCGAACACCGTCAACGGCACCACGTGGATCGGTGTCGGCAACGGCCTTCAGATCATGTCGATGGACGACGAGGAGGACATCGAACTGCTCTCGGCGTCCATCAACGGCACACCGGTCACGGGGAACTGATCTGGAGCCGTGTCGAGTTCCTGATGGTCTGTGGAAGGCGCCCTTCGGGGCGCCTTTTTTATTCCGATGAGCATGTGCGCGGCAGGGGTGCCGCCTTGCGCCGTGGTACGGGCTGGACGCACGGATGACCGGCGTGTGTCGCCGGCAGGCCGGACGCAATGGTCAATGATCGGTCGGGGTGGCTGCGGCGGTGAACAACAAGGACGGCGGCTGCGGGGGAACGCCATATCTCCCGCAGCGCCGCCAATCTCGGAGTCAGATGGAGGTTGGTTCCGAGTTTGATCGTTGTCAGTCTCCGGGGCCGGTCGGCCGTCAGCGGAAGACTGGGCACGTCGTCCCACAGGATCCCGCCTGACCCGGAGTATGCGACAGCAGTTCTTACAGCGTTCTTACGAATGAGGGCGCGTCCGGAGGCGGCGAACCATGGGAGGCATGGCCAGCGCGCCGCGGACCCGGGCGGCCGGCAAGTTGCCGGAGGAGTGCCAACCCCTTCGCGCAGGTGCGGAGTCAGGTGTCGCGCGATCGCAGGTTGGCCTTCCTCAGACGCAGACTCAGGCTCTTGAGCATGCCCAGGCTCAGCTCCGGGTAGTTGATGATCAGGCCCCGGAGCTTTGACTTCTCCAGGGAGAGCACCACCGAGTCGTCCAGGACATGGGCGGTGGCGGAACGCGGCAGCCCGTCAAGCAGGTTCATCTCGCCGAAGCACTCGCCCGGCCCCAGTTCGGTGAGAAACTCCTCCGCCACCCGGGTGGGGCGCAGATAGACGCCGATCCGTCCGGACAGCAGGAAGTACACCCGGTCACCGTGTTCCCCCAGGTCGAACACCCGGTCGCCACTGAAGTACCTTTCCTCCTCAAGATGCCGGGCGACCACCCCAAGGTCTTCGGTGGGCAGCTGATCGAAGATCGGCGATTGCTTGAGCAGGAGGATGCGTTCGAAC
>SKOF01000368.1 GCA_007120155.1 Thioalkalivibrio sp.
GACCGGGCCCTCGGGACACGTCGCCCCCCGATCCCCCGCGCCGAGCCATTTAGTGCAGCTATTCGTCACTATCTGCACCAAATCGGTGATCTAGAATGCCATAATCGTTGGGTGGCGCTGGGTGACGGCTCACACAGGCTGTGTTTGCGGGCGCCATCTTGTTTCTCGAACGGCCGATAGCGAGGTGTCGTGGTGATACGTAGAAAGAGACTGCGGTGGTTTTTGCCGCCCATCTTTGGCCTGATGCTGGCCATGTTGCTGCAATGCGGCGGCGAGTGTTGACTCCCGCACTGCCTTAGGAACCACCGCATAGTCGCTCCCGATCAGGACCACCTTCGAGGGTACCGGTGAGGTGGCTGGATCAGGGAATCGCGTGGCAGGAAACTTTCCCGGGCCGGATCACCGAGGGACGATGGTCGCACCGGGCATGGGGTCCGGTCTCGAAATATGAAGTGGCCCGCCGCGGTAGCAGCCGCGCGGGCCTGTGGCCGGTGCTGCTTGGTCATTACACTGATCTGACCGGCGAGGACTACGTTAGACAGCAGGCATGGCGGAACGCAACCCTTTCTTCGTGCCCTTTGCATCCCGAGGGTGGCTGCGGCTTCAAGCGCAACGGCACCAGGGGACGAAAGCACCCGGAGGGCATGCGCCTTCAGAGGTACTACTGTCCCAAGGGGCAGATGACGTTCAGCTTGGTGCCGGACTTTCTGGCCACCCGCGTACCAGGCACGTTGCTCGATATCGAAGGGGCAGTGGCTGCCGTGGAGAACGGGACGAGCATCGAGTCCACGGCCGGAGACCTTCGGCTCAGGAGCGATCTGCCGGGCGCCGTGCGTTGGACGCGGCGGAGAATGCGTTGGGTGGCCGCTGCTCTAAGTATTGCCGCGGGCCTGCTTCCTGAAGTCCTTGCCGGCTGCGAGCTTTCAGTGCTCGCTCTTCGGTCGACCTTCGGGGTCGACTCGGTATTGGTGCATCTTCGGCGTCTACTCGCCGGGCACCTCCAGTCGTTGCCGGGGCCGGTCGGTTACGGACACCTCCTGACGAGGCGGCGCGATCCCGAATTGCGGCGGCAACACTCGGCGGGTCCAGACCCGCCAAGGCGAAAGGGGTAGCAACGTGAGTGATCGGGCTTTTCCGATCCACTTTCACGGAGCAACCCATGAATGACGCAGACAGGAAGTATCGTGAAGATGTGGCGCTGTTTCGATACGGGGTCATCGCGGATCTCGTGCATCTGCCGCCCGGCACTCCCGGCTTGAGCGATCGCCTTCGAGAGAAGGCCGCGCGTGAGTACGACATACCCGGCAGTCGAAGGACCAACGTGGAGCCGGAGACGATTCGTCACTGGCTGAAGGCCTACCGCAAGGGCGGTTTCGACGCACTGCTCCCCAAGCCGCGCAACGACAGCGGCAAGCCAAGGCGCATACCGCCGGATGTTGCCGACCTTCTATTGGCCGTCAAGGAGGACAAACCCGAGCTGACCATCCGGCAGGTGATCTCCGCCGCAAGAGCGAGCGGAGACGTGCCGGATGGCCTGAAGCTGGCATCATCCACAGTCCATCGTCTTCTTGCCCGCCACGGTCTGATGAGACCGGTATCGGCGGAAGAGACGGGAAAGGACCGGCGCCGTTTCTCCTTCCAGCGCGCCGGTGAGCTTTGGATGAGCGATGTGATGCACGGCCCTTCGGTCCTGGTGGGCAAGCGGCGGCGGAAGACATACCTCATCGCCTTCTTGGACGACGCAACCCGAGTGATCTGTCATGCCGAGTTCGCGCTTGCCGAAAGCACCGCTGCTTTCCTTCCCGTGCTCCGGCAGGCAATCATGCGTCGAGGCATCCCAGAGCGCCTCTACGTGGACAACGGCGCGGCCTACCGCTCCAAGCACTTGGCTTTGGTTTGCGCGAAGCTCGGTGTCACCCTCGTCCACGCCAAACCCTACGATGCAGCCGCGAAGGGAAAGATCGAACGCTGGTTTCGCACTCTGCGCATGCAACTACTCAAGGTCCTGGGTGACCAGGACCTCTCCAATCTCGATCACCTGAACCGGCGTCTCTGGGCCTGGGTCGAAGGTGAGTATCACCACTCCCCTCACCGGGGGCTGGCAGGAGATACTCCGCTCGACCGTTTCGCGCAGGTCGGAGCTGACGTGAGGTATCCCGGACCGAGCCTGGATCTGACCGACCTCTTCCTTTTCGAGGCCCGTCGCAAGGTCTACAAGGACCGCACTGTCAGCCTAGGGGGCGTCCTCTATGAGGTCGGCGCCCATCTCGTGGGCCAGACAATCACCTTGCGTTATGACCCCTCTCGCCAAGGCCGGCCCATTCAGGTCTGGCATGAAGGGGCGCGCGAAGAGGACGCACGAGTGGTCGATGTGTATGCGAACGCGACTGTGCGCCGCTGCGACAACCGAGACCAACTTCAAACAGACGGCAAGGTCGAGCCACCGCCCCAAGGGCTTCCCATGCGTGAGCTCCAAGGCCAGGAGGAGCGCTGATGTATCTTCGTCACTTCGGCCTGACTGCCCATCCATTTCGCACTGATCTCGCCCCCGACGAACTCTTCGAGAATACCGCCGGCGCCGAGCTATCCATCCGCCTCAAGCACCTCCTCGAGCTACGCGGCATCGGTCTTGTCACCGGCGATGTCGGAAGCGGCAAGACGACCCAGGTACGAAAGGTCACAGCCTTGCTGCACTCCGGCCACTACCGGATCTTCTATGTCCCGCTCTCGACGGGAAACGTGATGGACATCTACAAGTCCATCGCCTGGGAGCTGGGTCTTCCCACCGAACGAAGCCGCGCTGCTCTCTATCGGGTCATCAGAACGGAGGTCTCTCGCCTTTGCATCGAAAGCCGCCTCCGACCAGTGCTCGTAGTCGATGAGGCCCATCATCTTCGTAGCGACGTGCTCGAAGATCTCCGGCTGCTCACCAACTACCAGATGGACTCCGAGCGTAGGCTCTGCTTGCTTTTGGTCGGACAAGTGGAGCTGCGTCGGCGTTTGAAGATGGCTGTGCATGAAGCATTGTCACAGCGCATCGTGGTACGTCACCACCTCGCCGGTCTCACTCGGGATGAGCTCTCCGGCTACCTCGAGCATCTCTTGCGTCTTGCCGGCACCGAGGTGCCCGTCTTCGATCAATCTGCTCTCGAAGCTCTCTTCCAGGCTACCAGCGGCCTGCCGCGCAAGGTGAATCTCTTGGCGCACCACGCCCTCATCGCCGCAGCCCTGGGCAAATCCAAGACCGTCGATGCATCTCATGTGACGGCAGCCCTCGACGAGGTCGACTGATGACCTCCTGCGGCATCTGGCTGGGGCCTCGACGCCTGGTGGTGGCTGTGCGCGACCACCACGGCGTCGAGCGCTTCCTCTCGGTCTCTCCCTCCGACGAGGCGCGGGATGCATTCCTCGCCTATCTTGTCTCCCTGGCCCCGGTGACCTTGGTCCTGGCTGACTCCGCCGGAATGAGATCCGATCCTGTGGTCGCCGGCGCAGCCTCGATAGCGGACATCTATCTCACCCCAAAGGCTCTCTTCGACGGCATCCTCACCACCGCGTGCGGCAAAGCCTCTCCTCGACGTCGAGCGCAAGTGCTCGCCCGCCTGCCCTCCTCGCCCCTGCGCGCATACCTCCACCGAATCTCGGCTGCGCCGAAGCCCGCTTCACGGCAGATCCCGCTTCTCTGAATGGACCACCTTTCTCGGCACGATCACCAGGCCTCATAGTCCGGGAAATGCCGAGCTGGCGCCGGTGAGCGCGCTAGGGAAACAGGCGGTGGGATAATCCGGGAGTCAACACCCAATGCTCGGGCCAAGACGGCAGGTGGACCATCGTCGAACTCGGTGCACCCGTCATGGTGCTCTACCCGAACACCGAGGC
>SKOF01000509.1 GCA_007120155.1 Thioalkalivibrio sp.
ATCCAGTCCCTGTTGATGGTGCCCGTGGTGCTGGGAGACCGCCTGACGGGTTTCATCGGATTCGACCGGGTGCGCAGGGAGGAGGGCTGGGATGAGTTTGAGGTGCGGCTGCTTCAGGACGCCGCGGCGACCATCGCCTATGCCCTCGCGCAACGGGATGCCGAGCTTGCGCTGCAACGGGTGGATCGTCTGCTGGTTACTCTGAGTCATGCCAACGCGGCAATGGTGCATGCCGGCGATGAGGACGAACTGCTCCGGCGGATCTGCGACATCATCGTGGCGGATGGCGGTTTCCGGGCGGCCTGGGTGGGCTATGGGACCCCGGACGGCGGCTTGCACATGAGAGCCTGCGCGGGCGACTGCTGCGCGCGGATCGAGGCCATGGCACAGCGCGGGTCCGGGGAGGAGGGCGGGCGGTGCCCCTGCGGGGTGGCCATCCACAGCGGTCAGACCCAGGTCTTCAACGAGATCCCCGCGGATGTTCATAGTGCCCCGTGGGAGGAAGACATGCGGGCCTGCGGCATCGGCTCCGCTGCCGCGCTGCCGTTGCTCGCCGACGGCGAGGCCTACGGATCCCTCAACGTCTATGCCGATGAGCCCGGCGTGTTCACCGAGGCGGCCATCGACCATCTCGAAGAGCTGGCCCGGGACCTGTCCTATGGACTGGGATCACTGCGGATCAAGACGGAGCGCGACCAGGCGCACGGGGCACTCGGCAAGACCCTACTTCAGACCGTCGAGGCCGTGGCGCGGGTGGTGGAGATGCGCGACCCCTACACGTCGGGCCACCAGCGTCGGGTGGCCGATCTGGCCTCGGCCATTGCCGCGGAACTGGGTCTTGATGCGCATCGCATCGAGGGCGTGCGGGTGGGTGCACTGCTCCACGACATCGGCAAGATCGCCGTCCCGGCCGAGATCCTCACGCGCCCGGGGCGGCTGAGTGACATGGAGTACGGCATGATCAAGGGCCATGCCCAGGTCGGTCACGATATCCTCAAGGATGTAAGTTTCCCCTGGCCGGTGCGGGAGATGATCCTGCAGCACCATGAACGCCTCGACGGTTCGGGCTATCCCAACGGGTTGAAGGGCGGGGGGATCGTGCTTGAAGCGCGCATCCTCGCGGTCGCCGACGTGGTCGAGGCAATGACCACTCACCGCCCTTACCGCGCGGGCCTCGGCATCGACAAGGCGTTGGCGGAGATCGAGCAGGGACGTGGCAAGCTGTACGATCCCGCCGCCGTGGATGCCTGCCTTCGCCTGTTCCATGAAAAGGGCTTTCAATGGGAATGAGCCGGGGCGAAGCGCCGGGCGGTACGAACAGAAAACCTTATGCGCCACAGAGGTCACAGAGGTCACAGAGGAAAGAGGATCACGTAACCGCTGAATGGGGCGAGGCAAGCCACCCGAGAGGCGCGCACCCGATACCGTGCGCAACCTTGTCTTTTCTCTGTGTCCTCTGTGACCTCTGTGGCCAAAAACAGCCCTTTTTGTCCCCTGTGGCTCAAACGCGAATGCTCAATCCAGCAGCGCGCGCAGCCGGTACAGGGCTTCCAGGGCTTCCCGGGGGGAGAGGCTGTCCGGGTCCAGTGCCTCGAGGGCCTCGCGCAGGGCCTCGGCGGCGGGATCGGCCGGGGAGGCCGCCGAACCGTCCGTATTGAACAGCCCCAACTGGGGATCGTGGGGCGCGCCGGAGAGGTTCTGGCGTTCCAGTTCGGCGAGGCGCTGGCGGGCCATGCGGATCACGTCCGCCGGCACGCCGGCCAGGGCCGCCACGTGCAGGCCGTAGCTCTGGTTGGCGGGCCCCTCCTTGACGGCGTGCAGGAACACGATGCGGTTGCCGTGTTCCACCGCGTCGATGTGCACGTTGGCAATGGTGTCGTGCCGCTCGGCCAGGGCGGTCAGTTCGAAGTAGTGGGTGGCGAACAGGGTGAACGCCCGGTTGTGGCGCGTCAGGTGTTCGGCACAGGCCCAGGCCAGGGACAGGCCGTCGAAGGTGGAGGTGCCGCGCCCGATCTCGTCCATGAGCACCAGGCTCTGCCCGGTGGCGTTGTTGAGGATGTCGGCGGCCTCCGTCATCTCCACCATGAAGGTGGAACGCCCGGAGGCCAGGTCGTCGGATGCGCCGATGCGCGTGAAGATCCGGTCCACCGGACCGATCACCGCCCGGCGCGCCGGCACGAAGCTGCCCAGATGGGCCATGAGCACGATCAGCGCGGTCTGGCGCATGTAGGTGGACTTGCCGCCCATGTTGGGGCCCGTGATCACCAGCATGCGGCGCCCCTCGTCCAGGCACACGCCGTTGGCCACGAAGGGCTCGTCCAGCACGCGTTCCACCACCGGGTGGCGACCGTCCTCGATGAGCAGACCCGGGTCATCGGAGAGTTCCGGTGCCGTGTAGCCCAGGGTTTCGGCGCGTTCCGCGAAGCAGGCCAGCACGTCCAGTTCCGCCAGGGCACCGGCGGTGCGCTGCAGGGCGGGCAGGGGCTCCAGCAGGGATTGCAGCAGGGCCTCGTACAGGGCCTTTTCCCGGGCCAGGGCCCGCTCCCGGGCGGAGAGCACCTTGTCCTCGAAGGCCTTCAGTTCCGGGGTGATGTAGCGCTCGGCACCCTTGAGGGTCTGGCGTCGGGTGTAGTCATCGGGCGCCTTGCCCGCCTGGGCGCGGCTGATCTCGATGTAATAGCCGTGCACCCGGTTGTAGGCCACCTTGAGGTTGGCGATGCCCGTGCGCTCCCGCTCCCGGGCCTCCAGGTCGGCGAGGAACCGGTCGGCGTTCTCCGACAGGGTGCGCAGTTCATCCAGTTCCGGGTCGTAGCCGGGCGCGATGACTCCGCCGTCGCGAATCAGCACCGGCGGCTGTTCGATGATGGCCCGGCCGAGCAATGCCACCACGCCCGGGTGTTCGCCGATCGCCTCGGCCAGTGCCCGCAGGCGGGGCGATGCCAGCGGCGAGAGCAGCGCCTGCATCCCGGGCAGCACGGCCAGCGAGTCGCGCAGGGTGACCAGATCCCGGGGCCGGGCCGAGCCCAGGGCCACCCGGGTGAGGATGCGCTCCAGATCGCCGGTACGGCGCAGGTGGTCGTGTACGTCCCGGTAGCCGCGTCCGTCCAGCAGTTCGGCGACGGCCCCGTGGCGGGCCTGCAGATCCTCCCGACGGCGCAGGGGCTGGTGGATCCAGCGCGACAGCAGGCGGCTGCCCATGGCGGTGGCGGTCTCGTCCAGCACCGCGGCCAGGGTGTGGTCGGTTCCGCCGGCCAGGTTGCGGGTCAGCTCGAGGTTTCGCCGCGTGGCCGCATCCAGGATGATGCCGTCCTCGCGGCGTTCCACCCCCAGCCCGGTGATGTGAGGCAGGGCGCTCATCTGGGTGTCCTGCACGTACTGCAGCAGGGCGCCCGCAGCGCCGATGGCGAGATCCATGTCCTCGCAGCCGAAGCCCGACAGGTCCCGGGTGCCGAAATGACGCAGCAGCAGATCCCGTGCGGCCTGCGTCTCGAAATGCCAGACGGGCCGCTGTCGGGTGCCGGCACGCCGGGCCTCGGGCGCCGCGTGGCCCTCGGGAAGCAGCAGTTCCGCCGGGTTCAGCCGTTCCAGCTCCCCGGCCAGGGCCTCGGCGCCGGCCAGTTCCTGAACGCGAAAGCGCCCGGTGCTCACATCCAGGGCGGCCAGCCCGTGACGATCGCCATGTCCGCACAGGGCCACCAGCAGGTTCTCCCGCCGCTCATCGAGCAGGGCCTCCTCGGTGACCGTGCCCGGCGTGACGATACGCACCACCTTGCGCTCCACGGGGCCCTTGCTGGCGGCCGGGTCGCCGATCTGCTCGCAGATGGCCACCGATTCACCCTGGCGCAGCAGGCGCCCCAGGTAGCTTTCCACCGCG
>SKOF01000044.1 GCA_007120155.1 Thioalkalivibrio sp.
CATCGATCTGCTGCCTGGCGATGCCCGGCGGCCGGGCACAGCCCAGAAGCAGCGGCGTCTCCGGCAGGGCCTTGCGCGCATCCATGAAGAAACGGCCCACGGATTCGGTGTCCGGCGTCACGAACGGGCGGTTTGCGGAGGCGTAGAATGGCATGACCACCACCAGCACCACGGCGTCCGGCAGGTGGCGCCGGAGCATCTCCAGCGCATTCCACTCACCCAGCAGGCGGCCATAGTGCAGGCCGATGACAATGTGGGGAACCACTTTCATGCGGGTCTTCACCAGACTTTCCAGCGTCGCTTCAAAGTCATCCACGGAGCGTCGCAGATGATAGACCTGTGTGATCGTATCCTGGGAACCGATCACATCCATCATGGCTGCATCGATTCCCGCCTGTTCCATGGACAATGCAACATCGTCGTCCACCAGTGCCGTATGCATGGCGATGCGGAATTCCGGAAAGGTGTCCTTGATGCGGCGGATCGTGGCGTAGTACGCGTCGTACTCCACCTCGTTGCGGTGGTTGGAGCCGCCGGTGAGCAACATGCCCCGGCCGCCGTCCTCGACGATGCCGTTGACCACCCGCCACAGGTCCTCGGGGGTGCGCGCCGGGATCATGGGCTCCAGGATAGCCGCCTTGCAGTGGTCACACTGAAGCTTGCAGTCGCCACCGGTGACGGATACGGCGGGCCAGGCCTTGCTGCCGCAGTCGGTGAGTTCCGGGGTTCGGCAGGATTTGAACGTCGGGGTATAGAAATGCATCGGCGGAATGTCGCAACCGGCCAGCGCGGACCAGTCGGACTCCAGTGATTGCACCAAGCCCGGATCAAGAGGCAGGTCCTCCAATGGCTCCACGTGTTGGACCAGATCACACCAGTTCGACATCATCGACACTCCGTGAAAGCCCCTTCAGTCGAAAAGGCCGCCTTCCCCGTAGGGAGGCGGCCTCGGATCTCGCGCCACGATCTCAGCAGCCGCCGAAGCCGTCCTCGTCCATCTTGGCCTCGAAAGCGGCCAACGCCTCGGCACCGGTCTTCAGGTCACCGGACTCGCCGTCCCAGTCGGCGGGCTTGAGCCTGACCAGCCAACCTTCACCGTAGGGGTCTTCATTGATGAGACTCGGCCTTGCGGCCACGGCATCATTGATGGCGACGATCTCGCCGGTGACGGGGGTCTTGGCAGGACCCACCCATTTGCCGGATTCCATCGTGGCACAGGACTTGTCCTTCTTGACTTCCCGGCCCACCTTCTTCGGGGTGTAGGAAACCATCTGACCGGCGAGGGAACCCGCATAGGACGTCATGCCGACCGTGGCGGTACCGTCAGACTCCAGACGCACCCACACGTTGTTGTCGATGCTGTACATCAGGTCCTCAGGAATATCACATCCCCGTACTAAACCCATGCTTTCCTCCGGTACGTCTTTATGGATGGACCAACCCGCGGGACGGGACGAACATGGAAGGTCCGTCCCTGTTTTCCAATGGCTATCAGCTTATGTGCCTCGGGATGAGGCCGGCCAGTACGCTGGCTCCTGATGACGTGATCAGCCTCCCGGTTGACGTCGGCCGACCGGCCGATTCTATACCCGCGTGGAGCAGGCTGGCAAACGCGCATAATCAGGCCGGAACGCCCTGCATCGCGAATGAAATCAAGGATCTTCGCCCCCTTGCCCATGGCTGGTGGATTCCTTGTGACATCACTGTCCGGCGATCCCCGCCCCGGTCTTCGCAACGAAGATATACACGTCCGCGTCCATGCGGGCCAGGTCCGACGGGTCGCCCGGCATCTCCGTCCGGCCTGCCCCCATACAGTTCCGGGGCATCACGCCGGCTTTACTGCACGCGCGCGATGCATCATGGCCGTCCATCACCACAGTCCGCGGCAGAACAGCATGCGACATCGCGAGCCCCGCGGGGCGGATAGCCGTTCAGTGCGTGCTCAGGAGGGAAATGATACGGATGCCGTCACAGACGCACCGCACCGACAGGGAATGCAGCGCTTGACCACGCACTTCGGGACCACCGTCCCGGTCACCAGGGGGGAACATCGCGACCACAGACCAGGGGATGGTTGTGGCAAAAACGCCGCCGCTACCGGAAGAGCCGGAAGCGGCGGCGCGGTCTTGTCCGGAGTTCGGGCGCGATCAGTTCTTCTTCATCAGGAAGTAGAACTTGCCGCCATCCTCGCGGCTGTCCAGCAACTCATTCCCGGTCTGCTTGGCAAAGGCCTCAAAATCCTTCACCGCACCGGGGTCGGTGGCGATGATATGCAGCACCTGTCCGCTGCTCATGGATGCCAGGGACTTCTTGGCGCGCAGGATGGGCAGGGGGCAGTTCAGCCCGGACGCGTCGAGTTCCTGATCGAAATTAGCCATCGTTCCAGTCTCCTCAATGAATACGTTCTCGTGGGTACCTTCCCGGCTACGAAAAGGTAAATCTTATATTCTTATATTCAAACTCTAACAAGCTACAAGCCCGGACCCTCGGGGTGCCATTCAATATTTTCTATGCGCCTAACAGCTTACCTTATTGACGCGGTTTGCACAGGCGCCCGGGCAGGATCCTCCAGATCCAGACCCGCCTGGGCCCATGCCGTGATGCCTCCCCGCAGATTGTAGACCTCCGTGAAACCATGCTGGGCAAGAAAGGCACAGACCTGCGCCGAGCGGGCCCCGGTCCGACAATAGATGATCAGCGGCTCGCCGTCATCCAGGTCCTGCAACCGCAGGGGCAGCAGGTGCATGGGCAGTAACGCGGCCCCGCTGATGACCCCTCGCGCGGTCTCCGGGGGCGTCCGCACGTCCAGCAAGCGGAACGCCTTGCCGGCATCGCGCCACTGCCACAGGGTGCTCACGTCGATTTCCTTGAATCCGTACACAAATCCTCCTCATGGAATCCGGCCCTACGAATAGATCATAATCATATTCTAATATTCTATCTGTCTGCCAATGCATCTGCTTCGGCAGATATGAAAATCGGTATCGACCATCCCGCAGGGGCTGAACGCCCGTGCCACTGCGGTGTCATAATGTGTCGACAACGGCATCGCACATGACCCCGCATATCCGGCCCCGTCCGTCAGGAGATGAGACCTTGGGACAGCGCAGCACTTCAGTACAACCACGTTACCCCGTGAGAAACGTCAGGGCCGTCGGCAAACCGCTCCGGGCCGACATCTGCACCTCCGGGCACCGCACGCCGACCCGTGCATCCGCGCCGGGCGTCGCTGGTTAGCTCGCGCCCGGTCGCCACCGGCGGTCACTGAACGATCATCAACCTATACCGTAAAGCATTGCGCCACTTCCTCCACAGCCTGAGCCTGAGCCTGCTCGTGATGCTCGCCACCGCGGTGCCGGGCACCCTGTCCGCGGACCTCAACCTGCCGGACATGGGAGATCCTTCGGCGGCCACGCTTTCGCCGGGTCAGGAGCAGCAGCTGGGTCGTACCCTGCTGCGCGAGGTGCGCCGCACCCTGCCCCTGGAGCAGGATCCGCTCATTAACGCCTATGTGCAGGCACTGGGGCAGCGGCTGGTTTCCAGCACGCCGGATGCCCACGCCCATTTCCGTTTCCTGGTGGTGGACGATCCGCGCATCAACGCCTTCGCCATGCCCGGCGGCATCGTGGGCGTCAACACGGGCCTGATTGCCGCGGCCCGCGATGAATCGGAACTGGCGGCGGTGATCGCACATGAGATCGCGCACGTCACCCAGCGCCATCTGGCGCGCATGTATGCCGGCAGCTCCCGCATCGATCTGGCCACCGGGCTCGCCGTGCTGGCCGGCATCATTGCCGCCGCCTACGACCCCCAATTGGGACAGGCCGCCATCGTCGGAGGCATGGCCGCCGGCACCC
>SKOF01000154.1 GCA_007120155.1 Thioalkalivibrio sp.
CGCAGGCGCGAGGCCTGGATTTCCATCAGCGCCACGAGCCCGTGCACTTCCGGCTCGCGCGGTGCAAGTTCGGCCAGGATGCGGCCGAGCCGCAGCGCCTCCTCGCACAAGGCCGGGCGCACCCAGTCATCGCCGGAAGTGGCGGCGTAACCCTCATTGAAGATCAGGTAGATCACTTCCAGCACCGACGCCAGCCGGGCAGCGAGTTCAGGCCCGCGCGGCACCTCGAAGGGCACATGGGCCGCGCTCAGGCTGCGCTTGGCGCGAACGATGCGTTGCGCCACCGTGGGCTCCGGCACGAGAAAGGCGCGCGCGATCTCGTCGGTGCTCAACCCGCCCAGCAGCTTGAGCGTGAGCGCGACGCGCGCATCGGTCGAGAGCACCGGGTGACAGGCCGTAAAGATCAGGCGCAACAGATCGTCACCAACCGGATCGTCCAGCGCGGCATCCGCTTCCTCCGGGTCCGGCGCGTGGGCAAGCGCCAGTTCGTGACCGATCTGCTCGTGCTTGATGGCCAGCCGCCTGTTGCGGCGAAAATGATCGATTGCGCGATACTTCGCCGCGGCCATGAGCCAGGCGCCCGGGTGATCCGGGATGCCCGATTTCGGCCAGTTCTCGAGCGCGGCAACGAGTGCATCCTGCGCCAGTTCCTCGGCAAGGCCCACGTCGCCGGTCATCCGCGCGAGCCCGGCGATCAGCCGCGCGGATTCCATGCGCCAGGCGGCCTCGACGGTGCGGTGGACGTCCGGCCCCGTCATCGCGGCCGAACGGCCTGTCCACTCAGGTAAAGCATGGTCCCAGCTCGCGGACTTCGACGGTGGCCCACTCGGCTGCCGGGCACTGGGCGGCGATCTCCAGCGCCAGATCCCTGTCATCGCAATCCAGCAGGAAGAAACCGCCGACCATTTCCTTGGCCTCCGCGAACGGCCCGTCGATATGCTTGCGTTTGCCGTCACGCACCTGCACGCGCACACCGTCGGCATCCGAGCGCAGTGACTGGGCGTTGAGGAGCAGGCCGCGCTCCTTGAGTGAATCGGCGAAGCGCAGCATGACGTCGTATAGTTCGCGGCCCTCCTCCTCGCTGCGCGAGGCGCGCTGGCCCAATGGTTCCACAATCAGCAGCATGTATGGCATGACGGTCCTCGCTTTCCCCTCCGCGCCGGCCTGTGAGTGGCGGGACATGCAGGCCGATGGCGGAGAATGACGGTGCCCGAGTGCCATGACCGGGCTTCCCACGGATCCATTCTAGTCCGCCCCCCGCCCGGCTTGAAGCGCGTACCGCCCGGAAGGCGGCGTTGAACGTGACCGGGGTCCAGAAATCGAATCTTCGGCAAACAGGGCCCGGTCACCGGGCGCTCATGGAGAGACATTGATCATCCAGGCAACGCCGAAGCGGTCGGTCAACATGCCGAAGCGCGGCGACCAGAATGTTCTGTCGAGCGGGATCTGCACTTCTCCGCCGTCGGCCAGCGCAGCGAACACCCGGTCGGCCGTGGCCGTGTCCGGGACGCTGATTGACAGCGAGAAACCGACGAACGTCCTCGGATGAAGGCTGCAATCATCGGAGGCCATGATCACGGCATCGCCGACACGCAGGCTCGCATGCATGATCCTGTCGTCCATCCCGGGCGGGATCATGCCGGGCGGCGGGGGTTCGGGATTCTCCCGGTAGCGCATGAGCATGTCCACCTGCGCGCCGAGGGCA
This sequence comes from Thioalkalivibrio sp., assembly GCA_007120155.1. Lineage (GTDB taxonomy): Bacteria > Pseudomonadota > Gammaproteobacteria > Ectothiorhodospirales > Ectothiorhodospiraceae > Thioalkalivibrio_A. The sequence goes on from SKOF01000154.1 coordinate 1,706, forward strand.
CGCCTGTAGAACTCGACGGCCTCTTCACAGCGTCCATCGAAGAACAGATAAGGCTGGATTTCCATGGGATCCTCCCGTTGGCAGGCCGAAGTTCGGGCCGGCTGCGTTTGTGGCCCGGCATCCGCACGGTGCCGGGCCTCACCTGAGTCACGTCCTGTCCGTATGTCGAACGAGCGGGGGAAGAATCGACATCCGACCGGAAACCATCCCGGCAAGCGGCCCGAGGCACCCAACCCCGTCCGCCGGCATGTGGGCCTGGCCGGGATCATGTGTATTCTAGGCCCGTAGACCACCGGCAGACCTGCCGGTGGGAAGTTCCTTTCGGAGGTTACCCGTGAACGGCAAGATCGTGGGAATCATCGTGGGCATGGGTCCTGAGGCCACCGTGGACCTGATGGCGAGGATCATCAGGGCCACCCCTGCCGAAGATGACATTGACCATATCCGCATGGTTGTCGACAACAATCCCAAGGTGCCCTCGCGCATCAAGGCCCTCCTTGACGGCGGAGGCGACAGTCCGGTCGACTGCCTGCAGGACATGGCCCGCGGGCTGGCTGCGTGGGGTGTAGACTTTCTGGCCATGCCCTGCAACACCGCCCACTATTTCCACAGAGAAATCCAGGACGCCGTGTCCATTCCGGTTCTGGACATGATCAGCCTGGCCGTGGCGAGGGCCGCTGACAGCCATCCCGACGTTGAGTCCGTGGGCCTGCTCGCTTCCACCGCGACGATCAATCTCGACATCTACGGACCGGCGGCCGCCCAAAGGGGTCTGGCACTCCTGACTCCGACACCCGCTGTTCAGGCCGACCTGATGGCCGCCATTCGGCGGATCAAGACAGGCAGGTATGGCGAAGAAACGGAAGCGGCGCTGCAAGGCGCCGCGGAAACCCTGGTACAGGAGGGTGCCGGTGCCCTGCTGGTCGCATGCACGGAGTTGTCCGTCCTTTCGCACCGCATCCGGGCCGGCTGCCCCGTACTGGACTCCGCCCAGATCCTGGCCGAGGCCATCGTCAGGGAAGCCAACCGGTGACTGGCAGAGATGACGACAGGATGCCGCACCTGGGGCGCGCAATCACAGGCCATTCAGCCTGATCCCGCTCAACCCTTCGCCCGAATCCCGTGGCGATCGGCTGCCGGACTTGATAGCCTCCACCTTAGCGACATTCGCCGCCCGGCACCCACGCTTGGAGGAGTCCCCATGAGCGAACAGAAGCAGGAAGAGAACACCAAGGACCGCCTTGCCCACGCCTATGACCGCATGCTGGAGCGTGTGCGCCACACGCTGGACACGGCCGAGAAGAAGGTGGTGCCGACCCTGGAGCATGCCCTGAAGGACGCGCGGGAACGGGCGGTGGAGCTGGGCGAGATCACGCGCGAGGAGGCGGACAAGGTGGCGGATTACGTGCGGCAGGACCTGCACGACATGGCGGAGTATCTCAACGAGACCAGCAGGGACTACCGCGAGTGGTTCCGCATGGACCTCCAGCTCATCGAGGCGAAGATCATGGACATGCTGGGGTCGATCGCCGACCGTACGCGCGTGGAGATCGCGGAGATCGCGGCCCGGGCGGCGGTGCGGGAACGGCACACCGGCGAGATCGCGGGCCCCGGGGTGCTGGCCTGCTCGAACTGCGGTGAGGAACTGCACTTCAAGACAAGCGGGCACATCCCGCCGTGCCCCAAGTGCAAGTCGACCTCCTTTCGGCGGATCCGGGGAGAGTGAAGGGCAAAACGCGTTTTCCAACCACGAAGGAAGGCAACAGACACCAAGTATCCCCTCGCAAGGGCGCAAAGCACACCAGGAAGGCAGATGGATCACAGGGCGCCCCGTGGGCGCCGATCAACCGGCATGGGGGTAAGGGGGGCGGGCGCGGCCCGCCCTATGGGACTTCCTTCGCGTGCTTTGCGTCTTCGCGAGAAAGGTCGCTTGTCTTTCCTTCGTGAGCGTCGTGGTAAACCTACCGCCCCCGCAGGCGGTTCAGATGCGGCATCAGGGGTTCTGTGACCGGCTCGATGCTGCTGCGCAGCGCGGGCCCCACGGAGTCGGATAGGCCGAAGATGGGGGCGATGAGTTGCTCGCCCAGGCAGGCCAGCACCCGCAGGCTCTCCACCAGGGAGAGATCCTGTTCCGGCAAGCGGGCCTTGAGC
>SKOF01000386.1 GCA_007120155.1 Thioalkalivibrio sp.
ACCCGCTCGGGCTGCTGGATGAGCGAAGCGAACGGATCATGCCAGCCAGGGGCTGGCATGGCGCCCCCAAGCTGTAAACCATGTGCCCGGTTTGACCTGTAAACCATGTCCGGCTTGCACAGAGGGGGTGGTTTCATTCCCCCTTCCCACTTCATTTTCATTCTTCCAGCTTATCCTTGAGGAACCCCTCCAGCCTGTCCATCGGCAGCATGGTCGGCTCGGCGTCCCGCCGTCCCTTGTACTCGATTTCGCCGGCATCCAGGCCTCGTTCGCCCAGCACCAAACGGTGAGGGATGCCGATCAGTTCCATGTCGGCGAACATGGCCCCGGGGCGCAGGCCCCGGTCGTCGTACAGGACGTCGATACCGCAGGCCAGAAGCCGTTCGTAGAGCGTGTCGGCGGCTTCCCGCAGGCGCTGGGACTTCTGGGCGTTGATGGGGCACAGCGCCACGGTGAACGGGGCCAGTGACTGTGGCCAGATGATGCCCTGTCCATCGTGGTTCTGCTCAATGGCCGCTGCCACCACCCGGGAGACACCGATGCCATAGCAGCCCATGGTCACAGTGAGTGTGCGGCCCTGTTCATCCAGCACGCTCGCGGCCATGGCCTCGCTGTACTTGCGGCCAAGCTGGAATATATGGCCCACTTCGATGCCCCGGCGTATCTGCAGCCGGCCATGACCGTCGGGACTCGGATCGCCCGGCACGACGTTGCGTATGTCGGCCACTTCCGGCAGTGGGGCATCGCGCTCCCAGTTGATGCCGAAATGGTGCTTGCCGTCCACGTTGGCCCCGGCGGCAAAATCGCTCATGACGGCCACGGCCCGGTCCACCACGCAGGGAATCGGCAGATTCACGGGGCCCAGGGAGCCCGGACCGGCGCCGATGACGGTGCGGATCTCTTCCTCGCCGGCCATGCGTAACGGCTTCGCCACCCGGGGCAACTTCTCCGCCTTGACCGCGTTGAGTTCGTGGTCTCCGCGCACCAACAGGGCGACCAGCGGTGCATCGGCGTCTTCGTCGGCCGCCACGACCAGGGTTTTCACGGTTTTTTCGACGGGCAGGCCGAACCCGGAGACCAGGTCGGCGATGGTGCGCGCGTCTGGCGTGTCCACCAGACGCAACTCTTCGGCGGGTTCGTCTCTCCCAGCCTCAAGGGGCAGCGCCTCGGCCAGTTCCACGTTGGCTGCATAGTCGCTCCGGTCCGAGAACGCGATGGCGTCCTCCCCGGAATCGGCCAGTACGTGGAATTCGTGGGAGGCGCTGCCGCCGATCGCACCGGTGTCCGCCAGAACGGCACGAAAGTCCAGTCCGCAGCGCTGGAATATGCGGCAGTAGGCCGCATGCATGTGCGTGTAGGTCTCCTGGAGACTTTCGTCATCCGCGTGAAAGGAATAGGCGTCCTTCATAAGAAATTCGCGGGCACGCATAATGCCAAACCGCGGACGGATCTCGTCGCGGAACTTGGTCTGGATCTGGTAATAGTTGACCGGAAGCTGGCGGTAGCTCTTCACCTCCCGGCGTACGAAGTCCGTGATGACTTCCTCGTGTGTGGGCCCGAAGCAGAACTCCCGCTCGTGCCGGTCCTTCATGCGCAACAGCTCCGGGCCGTACTGCTCCCATCGCCCCGACTCCTGCCACAGCTCCGCCGGTTGCACGGCGGGCATGAGCAGTTCCAGGGCGCCGGTACGGTCCATCTCCTCGCGCACGATGTTTTCCACCCGACGCAGGATGCGCAGGCCCAGGGGCGTCCAGGTGTAAAGGCCGGAAGCGAGGCGGCGGATCATGCCGGCACGCAGCATGAGTTGGTGGCTCACCACTTCTGCATCGGCGGGGGTTTCCTTGAGGGTGGCAAGCGGGAATCGGGTTGCGCGCATGGGGTTTTTCTTTGGTTTGTTTGAGTTCGATGTAAGCAAAGGTCTTGGACGGCAAATGGGGCAACAAGTGAGGAGTAAGACGTGAGGCGAGAGGGGTCTTCCCACGCCTCACTTCTCACCCCTCACGCCTATCTGGATTCTCAGAAGGTGCCGCCGTTCCAGCCCCATAGCTTACGGGGCGCATTGGCAAATTCAATATACACCCGGTCCCGGGGCACATTGATTTCCTCTTCCATGAGATTGCAGAGTAACAGGGAGAGCTCTCCGGTCCCGGCTTCCGGGAGCCCGATGCTTTTCAGTTCCATGTACACCAGTGCTGCATCATCGCCGGCGAACAGCATGTCCGGGTTGCGATTGAAACGCACCATGACGAAGCTCTCCGGCTTGCCCAGCTGCTCCGCAATCATGCGTGATGACGTCTTGAGCAGATGCGCGATGGACGCATCGTCCACGGTCTGGTTGGTCTCGATACTCAGCAGGGGCATGGGCAGCGGGGTCCTTCGGATGCCGTTGCGAGGCAGTTGTCGTGTAATCCCCCAAGCCGGTTCGCCGCTGACTGCCTCCAGCGCGGATCGGGCATCACGGCACCGGGTGGCCGGTATGCGTCAGTCGCGGCAGAACTCCTGGATCTGCTCGCGGGTCGCCGCGATCCTGGCCTGGCGCTCTTCTTCGTCGATGACGCGATACTGGTCGTTATCCCGGATGGTGACGCGGCCGCCCCGGGAAGTGAGGATCTCCAGGTTGGTTCGGGCGCGCGCGCAGTTCTCGGCGCGGATGCGTTCGGAGACTTCCTGACGTTCCCGTTCCTCCTGCTCGGCGCGGGTCTCTTCCTGTCGCTGATCGCGCTCTTCCATGGCACGTTCCAGTCGCTCCTGGGGCGCCCGGTCTACCCGGGGAGCCGCGCGGGTGATGGGTGTCGCATCCACGCCCGGGGGCGGCGCCTGGCCGTAATGCACCATGCCTTGCGCATCCGTCCACCGGTACACTGTGTCCTGGGCCGTCAGCGGGGGCGGGAGCAGCCCCATGACCAGAAGCAGCGCCGCGATGGCGAAAGGGGCGACACGGATGATCTCGGGACTACTCATGGGCATCAGTCTCCTTTCGGCAAGCTTAACAGAAAGCACCCGCCTGTCCCCGGGGGCGGAGGGAGTTGATTTCTATATACTGGACACGGGCAGGCTATGCCATGACAGACGTCCGTTGTTCTGACCAAAGGGACCTGCGCGGGGCGTCGGCGGCGTGTCGGGAGCTGCCCGTGGGCGGGGCGGTGGTTGTTCCGGGTGACGGATGCTTGTATATTAGAAAAATCTAATATTACTCCGTCCCCTGCCGCTGCCGGCGGGGACCGATCCAGTAGGGGAGACGTGCATGGACAGGCAATTGAACCGCAGTACAGCCATCCTGGCCCCGGTCCTGGCCGTGGTACTGGGCGGCGGGGTGACCGGAACCGCCGTGGCGGTGCCTTTCGAGACGGCCCGGGCAGAGCGCCAGCTCACGGTTCAGGAGCAGGTGCTGGACGGACGTGTGGAGGCGGTGCATCGGGCCACGGTCTCGGCCCAGACGTCCGGACGCGTTGTGGAACTGGTCTACGATGTGGACGAATTCGTGGAGGAGGGTGCCCTGATTGCCCGCCTGCGCGATACCGAGCAGCGTGCCCGCCTGAACCAGGCCAGCGCCGCCCTGCGCGAGGCCGAGGCCCGGTTCAGCGAGGCCGAGGCCGAGTATGAGCGCATCCGCGGGATCTTCGAGCGGCAGCTGGTTTCCCGGGCCGAGATGGACAGGGCCACCGCCGCCCGGGATTCGGCCCGGGCCCGGCTGGAATCCGCCCGTGCGGCCGTGGCTGGGGCCGAGGAACAGCTGGAATACACGCGCGTGCGCGCGCCCTATGCGGGCATCGTGACCGAGCGCTTCGTGGAGGTGGGCGAGAGCGTCAGCCCCGGGCAGCCGTTGATTGCGGGTATCTCGCTGGAGGTCCTGCGGGTGACCACCGACGTGCCCCAGCGTCATATCGGGGCGGTGCGTGACCTGGGCCGGGCTCGGGTGTTTCACGACGGCGAAACGCCGGTCGACGCCGATGGCCTGACCTTTTTTCCCTATGCCGATCCCGCCACCAACACCTTCAGTGTGCGCGTGGACCTTCCCGTGGGCACCGAGGGACTGTTCCCGGGCATGTTCGTGAAAGTCGCCTTTGCGGTAGGTGAACGCGAGCGTCTGGTCGTGCCCGAGCGTGCCGTGGTGTACCGGGGCGAACTGGTCGGCGTCTATGTGGTGGACGAGGCCGAGCGGGTCAGCCTTCGCCAGATCCGCGCAGGTCGTGTCCTGGACGGCGGCGTGATCGAGGTCCTGGCCGGCCTGGATGCCGGCGAGCGGGTGGCCCTGGAGCCGGTGCACGCCACCCTGTACCTGAAGGAACAGCGGGAGACGACCCGATGAGTGATGGCAGCATGGGTATCTCGGGCCGCATTGCCGGCAAGTTCCTCACTTCCGAGATCACCCCCCTGCTGGCCCTGGTGGGCCTGCTGCTGGGGCTGTTCGCCGTCATGGTCACGCCCCGGGAGGAAGAGCCCCAGATCAATGTGACCTTCGCCAACGTGTTCATCCCCTTCCCGGGGGCCACGGCCCGGGAGGTGGCGCAGCTGGTGAGTTCCCCCGCAGAGCAGGTGCTCTCGGAGATCGAGGGGCTCGAACATGTCTATTCCGTATCGCAGCCGGGCATGTCCGTACTCACGGTTCAGTTCAAGGTGGGTGAGGACCGCACCGCGGCCATCGTGCGCCTCTACAACCAGATCTTCTCCAACCAGGACTGGCTGCCGCAGGGCCTGGGTGTGGGCCAGCCCATCATCAAGCCGAGAGGCATCGACGATGTGCCCATCGTGGCCGTCACCCTCTGGACCGAGGATGAGTCCCGCGGTGCCCATGAACTGCTGCGTGTCGCGCACGGCCTCGAGACCGAACTCAAACGCGTGCCGGGTACGCGGGACATCTACACCATTGGCGGTCCGGACCATGTGGTGCACGTCGTGCTCGATCCGCAGCGCGTTGCCGGCTACGGCATCGGCCTGGATGAACTGCGCATGGCGCTCCAGGCCAGCAACTACTCCCGGGACACCGGCGCGCTGGTGCGGGACAACACGGAGATTCCGGTACAGGCGGGTACCTTCCTTACCAGCGCCGAGGAGATCGCGGAACTGGTGGTGGGGGTTCGTGACGGGCGCCCCGTGTTTCTCGCCGATGTCGCCGAGGTTCGTCACGGCCCGGCGCCGCCGGTAAGCCATGTCCGCTTCGGACTGGGCGTGGCATCGGGAGAGGAGACGGTGGCGGGAATGACCCAGCCCGCGGTGACGCTGGCCATCGCCAAGCAGCCGGGCACCAACGCGGTGGAAATCGCCGACCGGCTCATGGAACGCCTGGACCAGGTGCGTGGCACGTTCATTCCGGAAGGGGTGAATACCACGATTACCCGCAACTACGGCGTCACCGCGGACGACAAGGCCCGCACCCTGATCCGGAAACTCATCCTGGCCACCGGTTCCGTGGTGATCCTGGTCTGGCTGGCGCTGGGGTGGCGCGAGGCCTTTATCGTCGGCACCGCGGTGGTGATCACGCTCGCCATTACCCTGTTCGCTTCCTGGGCCTACGGCTTCACCCTCAACCGCGTGTCGCTGTTCGCCCTGATCTTCTCCATCGGCATTCTGGTGGATGATGCCATCGTGGTGGTGGAGAACATTCACCGGCACATGCAGATGGGCAGGAAGAAGCTGCTGGAGGCCATTCCACTGGCGGTGGACGAGGTGGGCGGCCCCACGATCCTGGCCACCTTCACTGTGATCGCCGCCCTGCTGCCCATGGCGTTCGTGACCGGGCTCATGGGGCCCTATATGAGTCCCATCCCCATCAACGCCAGCATGGGCATGATCATCTCGCTGGCCGTGGCCTACGTGGTCACCCCGTGGATGACCTACAAGATGCTGCGCCGCCAGGCCGAGGCCCGGCCGCACGCGGATGGCGGTCAGGGCCACGCGGAGGAGGCCAGCGGCTGGCTGATGCGCCTTTCCGAGGGCAGCGTGGGGCCCTTCCTGCGCGGCGACAAGGCCAGGGCGCGCCGCTGGGGTCTTTATGGCGGAATGGTGGTGTTGATCCTCGCCTCGGTGTCCCTTGCGTACTTTCAGGCGGTGGTGCTCAAGATGCTGCCGTTTGACGACAAGTCCGAGTTTCAGGTGGTGCTGGACATGCGCGAAGGCTCGAGCCTGGAGCAGACCGGCCGGGTCCTGCACGAGATGGGGGCCTATCTCGCCACCGTGCCCGAGGTGACCGATTACCAGCTCTATGCGGGCACCGCGTCACCCATCAATTTCAACGGCCTCGTGCGCCAGTATTACCTGCGCGAAGGCGCGCACATGGGTGATATCCAGGTGAACCTTCTGGATGCCTCCGAGCGCAAGCGCAAGAGCCACGACGTGGCGCTTTCCGTTCGCGATCCGCTGCGTGAGATCGCCGCCCGGTATGACGCGTCGGTCAAGGTTGTGGAGGTGCCGCCCGGTCCCCCGGTGCTCTCGCCCATCGTGGCCGAGGTCTACGGACTGGATTACGACGGGCAGATCGAAGTGGCCCGCCAGCTGCGGCAGGTCTTCGAGGCCACCGATGGCATCGTGGATGTGGACGACAGCGTGGAGTTTCCGGGTCCGCGCCTGATCCTGGAGGTGGACCGCCAGAAGGCGGCCCTGCTCGGCGTCTCCCAGCAGGCGGTGGTCAACGCTGTGGACACTGTGATGAGCGGCGATGACGCCACCTACCTCTATGGCGTGAACGTGAAATATGCCGTGCCCGTGCGCCTGGAGTTCGACCTGGCCGACAAGGCGGATATCGACTCCGTGCTTGCGCTCAAGGTGCGTTCACAGGGCGGTGCTCTCGTGCCGCTGTCGGAACTGGTGAACGTGGTGGAGACCACCCGGGAGCATTCCATCCACCACAAGGATCTTCTGCCGGTGGTGTACGTGACGGGTGATATGGCAGGCGAGTTGGACAGCCCGCTCTACGGTATGTTCGACCTCGTCTTCCAGCTCCGGGACCTGCCGCTGGCGTTCGGCAGAAGCATCCAGCAGTACTTCATCTCCCAGCCGGACGACCCTTACTTCTACAGTCTCAAGTGGGACGGGGAATGGCAGGTCACCTATGAAACCTTCCGGGACATGGGCATCGCCTACTCCGTGGGTCTGGTGCTCATCTACCTGCTGGTCGTGGCCCAGTTCCGCTCGTACATGGTGCCCCTGATCATCATGGCGCCCATCCCGCTCACGGTGATCGGGGTGATGCCCGGGCATGCGCTCATGGACGCCTTCTTCATGGATGCCAAGTTCACGGCCACCTCCATGATCGGCATGATTGCCCTGGCCGGTATCATCGTGCGCAACTCCATCCTGCTGGTGGATTTCGTCAACGATGAGCTGCGCCGGGGTGAAAGCGCCGAGGATGCGGTGATCCGTGCCGGGGCCGTGCGCGCCAAGCCCATCGTGCTGACCGGTCTGGCCGCCATGGTGGGCGCCGGTTTCATCATCGATGACCCTATCTTCAGCGGTCTTGCCATATCGCTCATCTTCGGCATCCTGGTGTCCACGGTGCTTACCCTCCTGGTGATCCCGGTGCTCTACTACAGTTACATCAGGAACCGCCTGCATCTGGTCAGACCGGATTGAAGGCGTGAGGCGTGAGGCGTGAGGCGTGAGGCGTGAGGCGTGAGACACCCATCCGGCACCGTTTATTGATCGAGATCAATGAAGCTTTGCGGCATCGGGCTAGACTTTATAGTGAGTGACATCGGGATGCAGGAGGTATCCGCGATGGATCCGGATCGGCCTACAGAACGGCGCGGTGGCGGCATTTCCGCCGTCAACCCCTGGTTGTTGAGCGGCACCGAGATCCGCCGCCTGCAGGTTGCCAGTGGCGAGGCGCCGTGTTTCGGCACGAGGACCCGGATTGACTGTGACTGCGCAGACTGTCGTCTGGCGCGACGCTGCACGGGTCGCCTGGTGGCTCACTGGAAACGCTAACCTACCCCTCTTCGTCCCCCAAACCCCTATCTGGACCCTCCCCGGGGTAATCTCCGGGGACGCTTTTTTTGTATCCGCGGCATGTGGAACGGGGCGGCGTGTCGGGGTCATAGGGCCTGTCCGGCATGGAGACGCGCAAGGTGCATCGCGCCCATCCTGCGGGAATCGTGGCAGCCGGAGCCCGTTCCGGGGCGCCGTGTCGGCTGTGCCCCGGTGCCGCCGGTCAACGATTCTCGCGCCGAGATACCGCGAGCAGCACCCGGTCCAGCCAGCCGGTGGACAGCAGCCGGCGCAAGGTGCCAAGCAGATACGTGGGGACGGTGACGTAGTAGCGGGCACGGGGCCGCGGGCTTTCCAGGGCATGGATGACTTTCTTCAGCACCGCTTCGGGCGGCAGGGTGAAGGGGGCGGCAGGACCTTCCCTGGTGAGACGCCGTTCGGCGGCGGCGTAGCGTTCCCGGAAGAAGCTGTGCTCCCGGTCGATGTTTCTCAGGAACGCCGCATGGGCATTTGCCCGGAAGCGGCTTTCGATGGGGCCGGGTTCCACCAGGCTTACATATACACCGCTGCCCTCGAGTTCCAGGCGCAGGGTGTCCGTCAGGCCCTCCAGTGCATGCTTGGAGCAGTTATAGGCGCCGCGAAACGGCAGCGAGACCAGACCCAGCACAGAGCTGTTCTGGATGATCCGTCCTTCACCGGCCCGGCGCATGACGGGCAGCACCCGATTGGTCAGTTCCAGCCAGCCCAGCAGGTTGGTCTCCAGCTGCGCCCGCAGCACGTCCCGGGACAGGTCCTCCACGGCGCCCGGTTGGCCGTAGGCCCCGTTGTTGAACAACGCGTACAGCTGCCCGCTGGTGCGCTCCAGCACCTGCTCCACGGCGGCGGCGATGCTGCCGCTGTCATCCAGATCCAGGTGCAGGGCCTCCAGGCCCTCCTGGCCCAGTCGCGCCACGTCCCCGGGGTTGCGCGCGGTGGCGAACACGCGGTGTCCCCGTGCCTTCAGCCCATGGGCCACGCAATGGCCGATGCCGGTGGAACAGCCGGTGATGAGGATGGTGCGTGGTGAAGTCGGCATGGCGCGTGAGGGGTGAGGGGTGAGGGGTGAGGGATGAAGGATGAAGGTGTCACGCCTCCCGCCTCCCGAACCCCTAATAGGTCAGCGTGACGACGTCTTCCTCGATGGCCGCTCCAAGAAACGCGGCCACACCGCGAATACCGTCCAGTTCCGGGATGCTGTTGTCCTCGGTCAGCTGGTGCGTGGCCGCCGCCCCGGCACAGGCGTAGAATTTCACACCGGCCTCGTGTGCATCCTGCATGAAGCTGTAGATGGATTTTTCCCGGTTTTCCGCGGGATACAGCCGGTCCGCGAAACCCTTGACCAGGAGCCGGGTGGTGCGGGCCGCGAAGTGGATCTCGACCTCGAGGTCCATGGCTGCCGCCACCGCGGCCTGGAAGAAGGGTGCCCCCAGGTTGTCGGGCACCTCCATGTCCACATTCAGCAACAGGATGACGACTTTGTCGGCCATGCAGTGGTCCCCCCGGACCGGGATACCTTCTGACGGTCCGGTGTGGTATTCGGGCAAACCGCCCCCATATAATCCAGCGACAATACTGACTGATTTGATGAGGGATTGAAAATGCCCATCTACGAATACGAATGTGGCGCCTGCAGTCACCGGCTGGAGGCCATCCAGAAGCTCAGTGACGAGCCCTTGTCGGTGTGCCCCGAGTGCGGCAAACCGGCCCTGTCCAAGCTGGTGTCCGCGGCCGGCTTCCGGCTTGGGGGCAGCGGCTGGTACGAAACGGACTTCAAGAGCAAGAACAAACGCAACCTCAAGGACGGCGGGGGTGAGACGGCCAAGCCGGACACCAAGCCCAAGGAAACGAAGAAACCGGATACAGCCAAGGCGGCGGCAGCCGGCTGATGCCTCTTTCCGAACAGCGACCCCGGCTCGTCGCCCTGCGCAGGTATCTGATTACGGGGCTGGTGGTCTGGGTGCCGCTGGTGATCACCTTCTTTGTCCTGAAGTTCCTGGTGGATCTGATGGACAACAGCCTGCTGCTGCTGCCCCCTGCCTGGCGGCCGGAGGCGTTGTTCGGATTCAAGATCCCCGGCCTGGGGGTGGTGCTGGCGGCGGTCATCGTGCTGTTGACGGGGCTTGTCACCGCCAATCTGGTGGGCCGCAAGCTCGTTGAGCTGTGGGAAGGCATCGTTCAGCACATCCCCCTGGTGCGCACCATCTATTCGGCCGTGAAGCAGGTCATGGAGACCCTGCTCGGCAATGGCGGGGATTCCTTCCGCAAGGTGCTCATGATCGAGTATCCGCGCAAGGGGTTGTGGACCCTGGCCTTTCAGACCGGCGTCGGGGTCGGGGAGATGCAGCACCGCACCCACCGGGAAGTGCTCACCGTGTTCGTGCCCACCACGCCCAACCCCACCTCCGGCTTCATCATCCTGGTGCCCCGCGACGACGTGGTGGAGCTGGACATGACCGTGGAGGACGGCCTGAAGCTGGTCATGTCCCTGGGCGTGGTGACGCCGAAATGGCCCCCAGCGCCCAAAGCCGGGCGTAGCGGCGAAGTTGCGCCCCCCCAGTCCAAGTCGTAACATTGCCGCCTTTTCAGGGCATTACACCGCGCGATTCCCGTTCCCCGGCGCACCCGCGCCTTTGGCGGTGCACTCATTCAACCAAGAAGGGCAAGTCATGCGTAGTCATTACTGCGGGGCCGTCAACGAATCACACCTGGACCAGGAAGTGACGCTGTGCGGCTGGGTCAATCGGCGCCGGGACCACGGGGGTGTGATCTTCATCGACCTGCGCGACCGGGAGGGGCTGGTGCAGGTGGTGTTCGATCCGGACCTGCCCGAGGTGTTCGCCATCGCAGAGCGGGTGCGCAGTGAGTATGTACTCGCCGTGCGCGGCCGGGTGCGCCGCCGCCCGGAGGGTACGGTCAACCCGGACCTGCCCAGCGGCGCGGTTGAGGTGCTGGGCCAGGCGCTGACCGTACTCAACGCCGCCGAGACGCCCCCCTTCCAGCTGGACGAGGACGACGTCAACGAAGAAACGCGGCTGCGCTACCGCTACGTGGACCTGCGCCGCCCCGCCATGCAGACGCGTCTGCAGATGCGTGCGCACATCAGCCGCACCCTGCGCCGGTTCCTGGAAGACAACGGCTTTCTCGACATCGAAACCCCGATGCTCACCAAGGCAACCCCGGAAGGGGCGCGCGACTACATCGTGCCCAGCCGCACCCATCCGGGCAGCTTCTTCGCGTTGCCCCAGTCGCCGCAGCTCTTCAAGCAGCTGCTGATGATGGGTGGCCTGGACCGCTACTACCAGATCGTGCGCTGCTTCCGCGACGAGGACCTGCGTGCCGACCGCCAGCCCGAGTTCACCCAGCTGGACATCGAGACCTCGTTCATGGACGAGGAGGGCGTCATGGGGCTCATGGAGGAGATGCTGCGCGAACTGTTTGCCCAAGTGCTGGAGGTGCCCCTGCACGCCCCCTTCCCGCGCATGAGTCACGCCGAGGCCATGGCGCGCTACGGATCCGACAAGCCGGACCTGCGTATTCCCCTGGAGCTGACAGAACTGACCGACGTGATGGGCGAGGTGGATTTCAAGGTCTTCTCCGGTCCCGCACAGGATCCCGCGGGCCGTGTCGCGGCACTGAGGCTGCCCGGGGGCGGGGCGCTGTCGCGCAAGGAGATCGACGACTACACGGCCTTCGTCGGCCGTTACGGCGCCAAGGGTCTGGCATACATCAAGGTCAACGATATCAACGCCGGCCGCGAGGGTCTGCAGTCGCCCATACTGAAGTTCCTGCCGGACACGGTGGTGGTGGAGATCCTGGACCGCACCGGCGCCCGGGACGGGGATCTCCTGTTCTTCGGTGCGGACAAGGCCCGGGTGGTCAACGAGTCCTTGGGCGCCCTGCGGGTCAGGGTAGGCCATGACCGGGGCCTGGTGGAACGCGGCTGGAAGCCCCTCTGGGTGGTGGATTTCCCCATGTTCGAGCACGACGAGAAGGAAAATCGCTGGGTGGCCCTGCATCATCCCTTTACAGCGCCCCGGGCGGAGCGTCCGGAGGATCTCACCGGCAACCCGGGTGAGATGCTGTCCCGTGCCTACGACATGGTGCTCAATGGCACCGAGGTGGGCGGCGGATCCGTGCGTATCCACACCACCGCCATGCAGCAGGCCGTGTTCGAACTGCTGGGCATCGGTGCCGAAGAGGCCGGGGAAAAGTTCGGTTTCCTGCTGGATGCGCTGAAATACGGCTGCCCGCCCCATGCCGGCATTGCCTTTGGCCTGGACCGCCTGGTCATGCTTATGACCGGCAGCCAGTCCATCCGCGACGTGATGGCCTTTCCCAAGACCCAGACGGCGCATTGTCCGCTGACGGACGCGCCCGCGACCGTTTCCGACGCCCAGTTGCGCGAGTTGAGCATCCGCGTCAAGAAGCCCGCGTAGCGGGCCGCTGTGCGGGCAGATGCCGGTGGCAGGAGACAGGAGACAAGCAAGAACCGGGTTCCCTTGCCTCCGGACTCTTGTATCTTGTATCCGTGCCTTCGTTCAAACGACCCGAATCCGTCCTGATCGTCGTCCACGCCCTGGACGGCCAGGTCCTGCTCCTGCGCCGGCGTGAGCCGCCGGATTTCTGGCAATCGGTGACCGGCAGCCTGGAGTGGGGCGAGCTGCCCGAATCCGCGGCCCGGCGGGAGCTTTACGAGGAGACCGGGCTTGATGCCACGGGTCTCGTGGACTGCCAAGTGGCGTATCGTTTCCCGATCCATACGGTCTGGCGGCATCGCTATGCCCCGGATGTCCGCGAGAACCTGGAGCACGTGTTTCTGTTGCCGCTGCCGGCACCGGTGCCCGTGCGTCTTGAGCCGAGGGAACACACGGAATACTGCTGGTTGCCCGGGGCCGAGGCTGCCGCGCGCTGCTTCTCCTGGAGCAACGCCCGGGTGATCCGGGAGCGTGTGCTCGGGGAGGACGCGCCCGATGCGTGAGGCGGTGGTGTTTCTCCATGGTCTGTGGATGACCGGGCTTGAGATGACCCCCCTGCGCCGCCGGATTGCCGCGGAAGGCTTTCAATGCCATCAGTTCCGCTATTCGAGCCTGCTGGCCGCCCCCGAGTGGAACGCTGCCCGGCTGGATCGGTTCCTGCGTTCCGTGGATGCGGACGTGGTGCACCTGGTGGCCCACAGCCTCGGCGGGCTGGTGGTCACGCACCTGTTCGAGCGTTATCCCATGCAGCGGCCCGGGCGGGTGGTGATGCTGGGCACGCCGATCAACGGCAGCCGCACGGCCGCCTGTATGGCCCGCACGCCGTTGACCCGCTGGCTGCTCGGGCGCAGCATCAGGCGGGGCCTGCTCGGCGGTGCGCCCCGATGGAAGGCCGGCCGGGAACTGGGCATGGTGGCCGGAAACCGTGGTTTCGGTATCGGCACCCTGTTCTGTTGGGCGCTGGACACGCCCAATGACGGCACCGTGGCCCTGGCTGAAACCCGGTCGCCGGAGATCAGTGCCCATCTCGCCGTGCCTCACGGCCATTTCGGCATGCTGTGGTCGGAGGCGGTGGCGGGGGCAGTGGCGGCCTTCCTCAGGTGGGGCGATTTCACGGCCCGGTCGCCCTAAGTTAGACTATGCCCCGTATG
>SKOF01000068.1 GCA_007120155.1 Thioalkalivibrio sp.
CGTTGTAGGTGTCGATGAGCACGATGTTGTTGTTCACCACGATGCCGGCCAGCGCGATCACCCCCACCCCGCTCATGACGATGCCGAAGGGCTCCTGGCGCAGGAGCAGACCCAGCAGCACACCGGCGGTGGAGAACACGATGGCGGACAGCACCAGGACGGCCTGGTAAAGGCTGTTGAACTGGGTGACCAGGATCAGGAACATGAGAAACAGGGCCAGCACGAAGGCCGTTTCCAGGAAACGCACGGCCTCGGCCTGTTCCTCGGCCTGGCCCCGGAAGCGCAGTTCCACCCCCTCGGGCAGGAGCTCCGCATCCAGGGCCGCCCGAAGGCGCGTCACCTGGTCGTCCACGAGCAGGCCGGGGGCGGCATCTGCACTCACCGTAAAGGCACGCCGCCCGTCCACGCGCTTGATGATGCCGGTTCGGGGCGCGGGCCTGAATTCCACGAAGTTGTTGATCGGCACCAGACCGTAGGCGGTGGGCACCCGCAGGTTCACCAGCTGCGCCAGGTTGCGCTCGTCAAAGGGGAAGCGCACCCGGATATCCACCTCCTCGTCGGCGTCGTCGGGGCGGTAACCGCCGAGCCGTATGCCCTGAGTGAGCATCTGCACCGCATTGCCCAGCAGGCCGATGTCCGCGCCGTACCGGGCCGCCTCCCGGTGATCCACTTCCACGCGCAGCTCAACGCCGGGCAATGACCGGTCGTCCTCCACGTCCACGAAACCGCCCAGGCGGTCCATGGTGTCGCGCAGCCGGCCCACCACCCCGGCCAGGACACCGGCATCGCGTCCGGAGACCTCCACCTGTATGGGTTTGCCCGTCCTGGGACCGCCCTCCTGTTCCCGGAACTGCAACACCATGCCGGGCAGATCGGCGGTCTCCTCGCGCAACCGGGCAAGAATCCCGGCAGCGGGCGGGCGCAGGCGCCAGTCCACCAGTTCCAGCTGGATGACCCCGATCACGTCCTCGGCATAGTCCGCCAGGAGCCGCTGCGCGGGGCTGCCGATGGTGCGGGCGTAGACGGTCTCGATCTCCGGCACGTCCAGCAGACGGGCTTCCACCCGGCGCACCAGCGCATCGACCTCCCATACGGACAGATCCCCCCGGGCCTGGATCTGGACCTGGGCGAAGCGCGGCTCCACATGGGGAAAGAACTCCACGCCGCGGCCGAACTGCCCGTATGCGGCATAGCCCGCGACCACCAGAATCAGGGCCACGGACGCGGTCTGGCCCGGATGGGCCACCAGGCGGCGCAAAAACCCCACGTACCGGGCGGTGAATCCGTCGATGTGGTCGAAATCCCCCCGCTCGGCCGCCCGGATACGCTCCACCTGCGCCGGGCGGCTGGCGTCCCTCGCCCCCACCAGACTGCCCAGCACGGGGATGAATACCAGCGCCATGAGCAGGGAGGCGGTGAGGGTCACCAGCACCGTGGCCGGCAGGTAGAACATGAACTCGCCCACCATGCCCGGCCAGAAGAGCATGGGGAAGAACACCGCGAGCGTCGTGAGCGTCGAGGCGATGATGGGCCAGGACATCCTCACCGCTGCCCGCCCGAAGGCCTCGCGCCGGTCCATGCCCTCGGCCAGATAGCGATCCGCCTGCTCCACCACGACGATCGCCCCGTCCACCAGCATGCCCACCACCAGGATCAGCGCAAACAGCACCACGATGTTCAGCGTGAAGCCCATGAGGTGGATGGCCAGGATCCCGCCCAGGAAGGCGCCCGGAATGGCCAACCCCACCAGCCAGGAGGAGCGCCCGCCCAGCGCCGCCACGATCGTGAGCATCACCAGCACGATGGCCAGGAGGACGTTGTTCTCCAGGTCCCCCAGCAGGTCGGCGATGTCATCGGCCATGTTCTGCAGGTGATCCATGCGCACCGCCTCGGGCCAGTCTGCCCGGGCCGCCTCGATCACCGCCAGGGCATCGTCCACCGTATGGATGATGTTGGCGCCGCCGCGCTTGCGGATCTCCAGGGCCACTGCCGGCTGGCCGTTGATGCGGGCAAAACCGTCCGGGTCCTTGAAGGTGCGCCGGCCGGTGGCCACGTCGCCGAAGGTGACCACCGTGCCCGCATCCACCATCACCGGCAGGTTAAGCACGTCCTCCAGGGACTCGATTACGCCGGGCACCTTGAGCGCCACCCGTCCCGCGCCCGTGTCTATTGCACCGGCGGCCACCAGCCGGTTGTTGCGCTCGATGGCCTCGATCAGTTGCTGATAGGGGATGCGGTACGTTTCCATCACCAGGGGATCGGCCATCACCTCCAGCACGTCCTCCCGATCGCCGCCGATGTTCACCTCCAGCACCCCGGGCAGGGCCTCCAGCCGGTCGCGCAGATCCCGGGCGATGCGCACCAGGGTGCGCTCGGGCACGGATCCCGAAAGCGCGGTGGTGAGCACCGGAAACATGGACAGATCCACCTCGATCACCTGTGGCTCGTCGGTGCCCGGCGGCAACTGACTTCTCACGAGGTCCACCTGCTCGCGCACATCCGCCAGGGCCTGGCGGTTGTCGTAGCCCGGTTCGAAATCCAGGCGGATGAGGGCGAAACCCTCTCCGGCGCGGGACTGGAGCTCCTTCAGGCCCGCCAGCGGCTGCAGCTCGCGTTCCAGCGGGCGCACCAGCAGCCGTTCGCTGTCCTCCGGCGAGATGCCGGAATAGGTCACCGAGACAAAGAAGATGGGGATGTCGATGTCCGGTGCCGCCTCCTTGGGTATGGAGACGTAGGCCATGCCGCCCGCGGTGAGGATCAGCAGCAGGATCAGCAGGACCGTGCGGGCGCGATCCAGGGCCGCCCGGATCAGGGTATTCATGGGGACGCGGCCGCCGGCTCTTCCACCACCCGCACGGGCTCGCCCGCATTCACGAAACCCTGCCCGATGGTGATGATGCGCGCGCGCCCGGGCAGGCCCGTCACCCAGATCCCCTCCACGTCGGCACGCACCGCCTCAATCTCATGAAAGGCCACCCGGTCCTCGTCGTCCACGGTCTTGACCCCCAGACGCCCCCGGTCATCCAGGGCCACCAGGGCGGGCGAAATGCGATGGGCCATCACCTGCTGCACCGGGATGCGCACCTGCACGCTCACCCCGGAGGGCAGACCACGGTCGGGGTTGGGCACGGTGATCTCCACCCGGAAGGTGCGGGTGGCGGTCTCTGCCCGGGCGGAGATGTATCGCACCTCACCCTCGTGCTCGCTGCCGTCCACGAACAACACATGGGCCGTACCGCCCACGCTCACCCGGTGCACGCTGTGCTGGGGCACCTGCACCACGGCACGCAACGGGTTGTTCTCCAGCACCTCCGCCACCGGGTCGCCCCTGCTGACGAAATCTCCCACCTCCGCGTAACGATGGTTGATCACCCCGGCGATGGGCGCGCGGATACGGGTGTTGGCAATATCCAGGCGAATGGCCTCCAGCTCCGCCCGGGCCGCCTCCAGTTCAGCCAGCGCCGTTTCCACACGCAGCTGCGCCTGCAGACCCTCCTGGGCCAGTTGCCGGGCACCCCGGTAATCGGTCTCGCGCCCCGCTACCGCCGCCTCCGCCCGGCGCAGCCGCGCCTCCCGGTCGTCCAGGCCGATCCGGGCGATCTCGTCTCCGGCGTCGACCGCCTGTCCCAGGGCAACGGGGAGCGATGCGATTCGCCCCGATGTCTCCGCGCGCACCGACACGCGCTGATCCGCCCGCACCTCGCCGTGAAGGCTCAGCAGGCGCTCCACCGGCCGAGCCTCGCTCACCCTCACCGCCACGGACATGGGCGCGGGCTCCGCACGCTCGTTGATGCGTGGCGGCTCCCGGGTGAGCACCCCGCTCAGGATCCACGCGGCCAGGAGCAGGGC
>SKOF01000439.1 GCA_007120155.1 Thioalkalivibrio sp.
AGGATGGCAAGCCATTCCTGATCCGTGATGAGCAGGGGAGGGTCATCTACGACAGCCGAAAGGGTGATTACACACTTGGCGAGGATGTCGTCCCGGCATACGTGTGGTTCGACGGGCGGGTGCATTATCTTCAGCCGGATGCCGTCATCGACCCCGACAAGCCCGTCAGGATCAACGAGTACCTGGGCCGGCCCGGAGCGGAGAACGCGCGGATCTGGCCGGTCAAGCCCTACCGGGGCAGGCAGCCCTACGACACCGTGCACAACACCCTGCTGGTACCCAACGTCGCGGTGCACGCGGAGACTGCCTTGTGGCTGAACTTCGACTGGCCCGTGGCCCTTCGGGCGGGCATGGAAGCGTCCGGGCGGTCATACAGTGGCGAGTTCGATTTCGTCGATACCCTGATGCTCTGGCCGATCACCCACATGGTGGCGCCGGCGGAGCAGGCGCTGCAATGCGCCGATTGCCACAGCGTCGGCGGAAGGCTGGAGGACGTGCCCGGCATCTGGATGCCGGGCCGTGATCGCAATCGCTGGCTCGATCTTTTCGGTTTCGCCCTGGTGGGTCTGCTGCTGCTGGGTGTTATCGTCCACGGCGGGCTGCGCGTGCTGACGCGCGACAGACGCAAGGGGTAGGTCATGAGCAGAGACATCTACCTGTTCACGCGTTTCGAGCGGTTCTGGCACTGGACGCAGGCGGCGCTGATCTTCGTACTGCTGTTCTCCGGTTTTGCGATTCACGGCAGCCATGGGTACATCGATTTCCGTACCGCCGTGGCGGTGCACGAGATCGCCGCCTACCTGCTGATCACCCTGTGGGTGTTTGCCATCTTCTGGCACTTCACCACCGGGGCGTGGAGGCAGTACATCCCGACCGCCCAGAACATCGACCGGATGATCCGGTACTACGTGTACGGCATCTTCGTGGGCGAGGAGCACCCCTACCGCATCACGGTGGAGCGCAAGCACAACCCCCTCCAGCGGCTCGCGTACCTGGGTGTCAAGCTGCTGATCAACCCGCTCATCTGGATCTCCGGGCTGATCTACCTGTTCTGGGGTCGGCTGCAGGGGTACCTGCCGGAGGCCATCGGCCTGCAGCAGGTGTCCCTGGCCCATACGCTTGGCGCCTTCCTGATGCTGGCTTTCGTGATCATCCACGTCTACCTCACCACTACCGGGCACACGCCGTTCGAGAAGATCCGCGTGATGATCACGGGCTGGGAGACCCATCACGATGATAACGTGAAGATCGACAGAAGGGGCTGAGGCCGGAAGGACGCAAATGGGCGTCCCTTTCTTCGTGGACATCGGATTGGTTTTCCCGGCCCCGATCGAGATTGCCCGGGACTGCACAGTGATGGTGAAACGGATTCAGGAATGACTGCGTAGCGTCTCAGTAGAATGCGGGTTAGACTTTTCATGCGCCTGCCTGAAATGCAGATTTTCTATTGCAGGTTCTGCTTTAACGGGCAGCTTGTTCACAGTTCGGGGGAGCACGCATGAGATCCACATCATTTAAAAGAAAGTACATGGCCATGGCGGCAGGGGTTCTGCTCGCATCTTCTGCTCCGATAGCGCTGGCTGCTATCCAGCAGCATACATTTTCCATCTCAGGTGACAACGGTGAGACGGGGACCGGGATGTTTACCTGGGATGATCAGGTCGTGGCAGATGGGCAGCCGCTATCGCAGGATACGCAGGGCACCGGGGACCTCCTCAGCGTTTCCATCACCATATCGGGGGGCAATGTCGTGGGCGGGAGTACGACCTTCTCACTGGCCGACTGCGGTGGTGCCTGGCTTGAGTTTACGCCTGATTTCATGTCGGATATAAATTTCTGGTGTAACAACGGAACCAACTCTCTGTCTGGTATCGTTAGTTACACCAATATCCTCAACGATACCGTTGATCAGGGCGCGGGTGATCAGGAACCGCAGATTGGCGACAATAGCAGTACGTTGACATTCGCGCCGGTCAGCACCAGTCAATTGATCCAGGACGCCCGGCCGATACCGATCATGGGTTTGTACGGCTTGCTGGGCATGAGCGGCTTGCTTGGACTCCTCGGCGCCTGGCGGCTATATGGGCGCAAGAGGTAACAGTCAAGGATTCACGGGGCGTCTTTGCGGGAAGGGGAAGCTTGGCCGCGAACCATGGAGCGGGGATTTGTGCGCCGGACGGCACATTGGTAACGGTTGCGGAATCCTGGGGGTGAGCGTGGCTCTGGGTTGAGCGTCGCGGGAGGTCTGTTCTCCGGCCGTGGCGGACTCGCCTGTCCGCCTGCCATCCTTCGCAGGAGAAAGCCCCCGACGTGCGGGGCCCTTGGGTCATTGATCCCTGGAGCAATGACCGTCTTGCGCGCCTGGTGACATGCGCGTGCTACGCCATCCCCCCCATGCCCATCAGGCCTGCCCCGACCCCGAAGATCATGGCCGCCACCATGATGAGCAGATAGATCAGCAGGAACACGCCGAAGATGGTGAAGTAGATCCGCAGGCGACCGAGGGCGTGCCTGACGTCCTGCGGATCCTCCGAGTCGTAGGCCCGCTGGGCGGCGCCGGCGGCCTGCATCAGCACGATGCCTGCCCAGACGGGGATCCAGGCCACGATGATGCCGACGATGGACAGCGCGGTGAGCACCCCCGAGATAATGAGCATCACGCCGATGAACTGCATCCAGAACTTGGCGCGATACAGGGGCTCGATCAACGCATGTATATCGCCGGCGGCGGTCTGATTTTCCATGTTGTTCCCTCCCGGGAAGTCTGCTTGTTGTTTTGCGGTGCTCATCAGCGGGGACCAGGCATTTCATTCATAGGCATGGATGTGGCGTGGAAAGCGCATGCCGGCACGAACGCAGCATCTTACATATACGTCGGTGAGGCGGTCCGCCGCGCCCAGGGCGGCGAGCGGATACGCCCCGTGCAGGCGGTCGAGCCCCCTTTGTTCCATGCATCGGCCGGGGTCTTGCAAGCCGGGCGAGGCCGCCATGGCGGCCCCGGGGCGCGCCGGGTGACGGAAGGGGAAGACAGGATTCACATGGTTGTTTTAAAAGACTTTCATTTCCGTGGATCCCGTTCAGCCTGTCCGGTTCCTTCCTGTGCGGGCCGATCCCGTGCATCCGTTCCCGGGGTCGATACCGGCCGTAGGGCGTGGAGAACCCCGGGAACGGATTGCACCACCGGCGCCCAGCGGCTATGATTGGCGGCTTTTCCGGGCCCGGCCCGGGAATTCTCCTTGCCTCACCGGATGGTCCGGGAGGCTTTAACCCGTAAGGAGCAGGTCAATGCGTCATTACGAAATCGTGTTCATGGTCCATCCGGACCAGAGCGAGCAGGTCTCCGCCATGATCGAACGCTACCGCGGCCTCATCGAGGGCGACGGCGGCACGATCCACCGGCTGGAGGACTGGGGCCGCCGTCAGCTGGCCTATCCCATCAACAAGATCCACAAGGCCCATTACGTGCTCATGAACGTGGAGTGCGGCGACGGTGCGCTTGCGGAACTGGTCAGCGCCTTCCGCTTCAACGATGCGGTGATCCGTCATCTGGTCATGCGCATGGACCGCGCCTTCACCGAGACCTCGCTGCTGGCCAAGGGTCGCGACGAGGACGAGGACAAGGGTGAGAGCAAGGACGACGCGCCGCGTCGCGGACGCGGCGATGACAGCGACGACGATGACGATGACAGCGACGACGATCAGAACGAACGCCGCGCGTCCGCCGACTGATCCGCCCAGCCCCGTATACAGCCGAGGAATTGACCAATGAGCCGTTTCTTTCGCCGCCGCAAGTATTGCCGGTTTACCGCCGAGGGTGTCGAGTTCATCGACTACAAGGATCTCAAC
>SKOF01000244.1 GCA_007120155.1 Thioalkalivibrio sp.
ACCATGACTGGTGGAAGGCTTAAGCGCATTGCTCCCTATGTGGAAGGCGAAGAAGCTTTTTGCATGACCTATGGCGATGGCCTCTCGGATGTGAACATTACGGAGCTGGTGGAGTACCACCGCAGCCACGGCCGACTGGCGACTTTGACAGCGGTGGAGCCCCCTGAGCGCTTTGGCGTGTTGGAGTTTGATGGTGAAGATGGAGTCAGGGCCTTTAAGGAGAAACCCGAGCAGCAGGGCATTTATATCAATGGCGGCTACTTTGTCCTGCACCCCAAAGTGCTCAGCTATGTGGAGGGGGATCATATGCCCTGGGAGAGGGCCCCCTTGATGAGGCTCGCTGAGGAGGGCAACCTCAAAGCCTATAAGCATCATGGTTTTTGGCAGTGTTTGGACACACTCAGAGATAAAAACTATCTTGAAAACCTCTGGGACAAGGGCGAGGCCCAATGGAAGGTCTGGGAATGAGTCAAACAGGAGAGGTCACAGAGAAGGCCACAGAAAAGACCAAAGAGTTTTACCAGGGCAAGCGGGTTTTTCTCACAGGACATACGGGCTTTAAGGGCACTTGGCTGGCCTGGTGGCTCAAGCGCATGGGGGCTGAGGTCACAGGCTACGCCTTGGCTCCAGAAAAAGACCGGCCCAGTTTGTTTGAGCTCACCCAGCTCCAATCAGAGGTTCAATCCGTAGAAGCCGATTTGCGCGACTATGCGAAGCTCAAAACATCTCTTGAAGCCAGTCAGCCCCAGATAGTGTTTCACTTGGCGGCCCAGGCCCTGGTGTTGGACTCCTATCAGGACCCCAGGGGCACCTATGAGACCAATGTGATGGGCACGATCAATCTACTGGATGCCATCAGAGAGGTCCCCTCTGTGCGCTCGGTGGTGGTGGTCACAACGGACAAATGCTACGACAACCAGGAGTGGCTGTGGCCCTATCGGGAGACGGATGCCTTGGGAGGCAAGGACCCTTACTCTTCAAGTAAGGCCATGGCAGAGCTTGCCGCTTCCGCCTACCGCCAGTCCTTTTTCAACGAGCGAGCGGATTTTGGCCTGGCCACGGCCAGAGCCGGCAACGTGATTGGCGGAGGGGACTTTGCCCGCTACCGCATCATCCCTGACATCGTGGCGGCACTGGGTAAAAAGCAGCCGGTGGTTTTGCGCCATCCTCAGGCGGTCAGGCCCTGGCAGCATGTGCTGGATGCCCTCCATGGCTACCTTCAGCTGGGGCAAAAGCTCTGGCAGGAGCCCAACAGGTTTTCGTCGGCCTTCAACTTCAGTACCTTGGACAACTCCAAAGACCACACCGTGCAGTATGTAACAGAAAAGTTTATTCACATTCTGGGTTTTGGGGAGTACCAAATCGATCCCCAAACTCGGCTGGCCCCCGAGGCCCATCTGCTGCAGTTGGATTCCAGCAAAGCCCGGGCGGAGCTGGGCTGGCAGCCTCAGCTGCTGACCGACCAGGCCATTGAGTTCACCGTCGACTGGTACAAGTCCTATTTATCTCAGAGCTCGGCAGACTCTCTGCGCGAGATCACCTTTTCGCAAATTCAAAAGTTTTTAAACGGGAGAGAGCAATGAGCCAAGACCCACAAGATCTTTTAAAGTCCAAAATTGCCGGACTTATTGAGGAGTACTATCAAAAGTACCATCAGCCGCCAGCTTTTGAAGCTGGAAAAAGTGCTGTGCCGGTGTCGGGGCGAGTTTACGACCACAGCGATATGTGGAGCTTGGTGGACTCGGCTCTGGACTTTTGGCTGACCACGGGGCGCTTCAACACTGAGTTTGAAGCCGGCTTGGGGGAGTTTCTGGGCCTCAAGTATGTGCGCACGGTCAACTCGGGCTCTTCGGCCAACTTGCTGGCCTTTTCGGCCCTGACCTCCAGAGCCCTTGGGGACAAGGCGCTCAAGCCCGGAGATGAGGTCATCTCCGTGGCCGCAGGCTTTCCCACCACGGTTAATCCCATCATTCTCTACGGCTGCGTTCCGGTCTTTGTGGATGTGGACATTCCCACCTACAACATCGACGCCTCCTTGGTGGAGCAGGCCATCACCAGTAAAACTCGCGCCATTATGATCGCCCACACTTTGGGGAATCCTTTTAACCTTAAAGAGATTGTGCGCATTGCTGAAAAGCATGACCTCTGGCTGATTGAAGACTGCTGCGATGCCTTGGGGTCGACCTATGAGGGCAAACTGGTTGGGACCTTCGGGCACATCGGCACACTGAGCTTTTATCCGGCTCACCATATGACCATGGGTGAGGGTGGGGCCGTGTTCACCAACGACATGCGCCTGAACAAAATTATGGAGTCGCTCAGAGACTGGGGGCGAGACTGCTGGTGCCCTCCGGGCAAGGACAACACCTGCAACCGCCGCTTTGGCTGGCGCCTGGGCGACCTGCCCAAGGGCTACGATCACAAATACACTTACTCCCACTTGGGCTTTAACTTAAAGATCACCGATATGCAGGCGGCCGTCGGAGTGGCGCAGCTCAAGCACCTGCCGCGCTTTATTGAGCAGCGCAAGGCCAACTTCAACCACCTCAAAGAGGGCCTCAGGGGCCTTGAGGAGTGGCTGATCCTGCCTGAGGCCACCGAGCACAGCGATCCCTCTTGGTTTGGCTTTCCCCTGACCTTAAGAGAGGGGCTTCAATTTACTCGGGATGATTTGGTCAAGCACCTCAACGAGTTCAACATCGGCACACGGCTGCTGTTTGGGGGCAACCTGATCCGCCAGCCCTATATGAAGGGGCGGGAGTACAGGGTCAGCGGTGAGCTCACCAACACCGACCGGATTTTGCACAACACCTTTTGGCTGGGAGTGTATCCGGGGCTTCAGCCCCAGATGCTAGACTATGTGATTGAGCGGATCGCCGGCTTTGTGAAGGGAGCCTAGGGCTCGATGAAACCAGGGCGCTTTTTAGTCACGGGTGGCAGGGGCTATATTGGCACAAGGCTTGTCAAAAGACTGCTCCAAGAGGGCCACCATGTGGATCTGTTGCCTCGCTCTGGGGTGGAGGGATCACCCCTTCAGGGCCTTGGCTTGGCCTCTGACTACGACGGCATCTACCACTTGGCTGCGGCCACACCCAGTGAAGACTTAAAAAGCCAACTGCAGAGCAATGTGGAGTTAGGGGCCCATTTGGCCGAGTGGGCCTCAGAGCACAAGATTCCCCTGATCGCTGCAGCCAGCTACTGGCAGTACGCCCAAGGCACTCAGTGGAGCTTTCCCCAAGCCCAACCCAACTCTCTGTATGCGGCCACCAAGGCGGCCTTTACTCTCCTCTTAGATTACTACGCCAGGGACAAGGGCCTTCAAGCCCTGAGCCTTGTGCTCTTTGATGTCTATGGGGAGGATGACTCAAGGCCTAAGCTGCTCTCGGCCCTTCCCAAGCTCTTGAGGGCAGGCGAACCCCTTAACTTGACCAAGGGGGAGCAGGAGATCTTGGCCGTGCATGTGGAGGATGTGGTGGAGGGCTTTGTTCAGGCCCCTCGGCATTTGGAGCCAGGCCAGCACCGGGTCTTTGCTCTGGGGGACTGGGATCAGCGTCGCACACTTCGCCAATTGGTGGAGCAGGCCCAGCAGCTCCAGCAGCAGCAGGCAGCAGCACCCCTGTGCGAACTCAAGTGGGGGGCTCGTCCCTACCCCCAGGGTCAGGTGATGAAGCTGCCGCAAGTTCCACCGCTGCCGGGCTGGCAGCAAGAGATTTCCTGGGACCAGGGGCTAGGGAGGATGTTCAACTATGAGGGCTGAAGCTGTAGCCAAAGGCAAAAAACTCATCTCCATCGTTACCCCGGTGCTCAAACCATGCTCGAGCCGCTTGAGTATCCGCTGAAC
>SKOF01000147.1 GCA_007120155.1 Thioalkalivibrio sp.
ATGGTCGACGGCGCGAATCCCAGCCAGAACAGCGTGGCGCGCAGGTAGAGGAGCGGTTTGAAGTGTTTGCGCTGGGTCATCAGTGAAGTGCCTTGCCGCAGATGCCGGATTCGCCTTCAGCCCTCGCCGCCCGACTGCAGCTTTGACATGTCCGCCACCTCCAGGAACAGCCCGCTGAGGCTGTTGAGCAAGGCCAGGCGATTGTCGCGCACCGCGGCGTCATCGGCCATGACCATCACGGTATCGAAGAAATGGTCCACCGGATCGCGCAGGGCCGCCAGGGCCGCCAGCCCCTCCGTGTAACGGCCCTCGCCGAACAGCGGCAGGGCGGTGGCGCGCAGGGCCTCCAGCCGCTCGTAGAGGGCGCGCTCGGCGTCCTCGCTGAAACGTGCCGCGTCGATGCGCTCGGGCAGGGTGTCTTCCACCTTGCGGAGGATGTTGTGGATGCGCTTGTGGGCGGCGGCAAGACTCTCCGCCTCCGGCAGGGCGCGGAAGTGTTCCACGCCGCGCACCCGCCGGTCGAAATCCAGGGGGCGCGTCGGGCGGCAGGCGAGCACCGCCTCGAACACATCCCCGCCGATGCCCCGATCGGCGTAATAGGCGCGCAGGCGCTCCATCATGTAATCAAACACCGGTTCCACGGCCCCGGACGCATCCACGTCGGCCTCCCCGTAACCGTCTGCGGCCGCCTCGATCAGCAGCTCGAGATCCAGGTCCAGCGAGCGCTCGACGAGGATGCGCAGCACGCCCAGGGCAGCGCGGCGCAGGCCGTAGGGGTCCTTGGCACCGGTGGGCTTCTGGCCGATGGCGAATATGCCCACCAGGGTGTCCAGCCGATCCGCCAGCGCCAGGACCTGGCCGACCCCTGTCTCCGGCAGCGCGTCTCCCGCGTGCCTGGGCCAGTACTGTTCCTCCAGGGCCTTGGCCACCTGCTCCGGCTCGCCGCCGTGCCGCGCGTAGTAACGGCCCATGGTGCCCTGGAGTTCGGTGAACTCGAACACCATCTGGGTCTGCAGGTCGCACTTGGAGAGCATGGCGGCCCGGGCGGCTTCGCCGTGGTCCACACCGAGCAGATCCGCCAGCCGCGTGGCCAAACGGGCCACCCGCTCGGTCTTGTCGTAGAGACTGCCCAGGCGGCGCTGGAACACCACGTGGCGCAGCGCCTCCAGATGAGATTCCAGCGGCAGTTTGCGGTCCTGGTTCCAGAAGAACTCCGCATCGGCGAATCGCGGGCGGATGACCCGCTCGTTGCCCTCCCGGACCCGGTCCGGCTCACGGGATTCGATATTGCTGACGGTGATGAAGTGGGGCATGAGCCGACCGGCCCCGTCCACGACGGGAAAGTACTTCTGGTTGTCCTGCATGGTGGAGATGAGCGCCTCCTGAGGCACCTCCAGGAAGCGCGTCTCGAAGTGCCCGGCGATGGCGCACGGCCACTCCACCAGCGCGGTGACCTCGTCCAGCAGATCCGGCTCGATCAGTGCCCGCCCGCCAAGCTCCCGCGCCGCGGCCTCCACCTGCGCCAGGATCGCCTCGCGCCGCGCCTCGAAGTCGGGCATCACCCGGCCCTCGGTTTCCAGCAGCGGCGCGTAGGCAGCGGGTTCGGCAAGATACAGGGGCTTCGGATGATGGAACCGGTGGCCGCGGGTTTCGCGCCCGGCCCGCACGCCCATAATCTCGGCCTCCACCACGGCATCCCCCAGCAGCAGGACCACCCAGTGCACCGGGCGCACGAACTCCGCGTCCGACGCACCCCAGCGCATACGCTTGGGGACGGGCAGGGCCGCCAGCCCCGCCTCCACCACGGCGGGGATCAGCGCGGCGGCATCCTTGCCCGGCTCCACGTGACGATGCACCAGCCAGGCGCCCTTGTCGGTTTCGAGACGCTGCAGATCCTCCACCGCGACGCCGCAGGAGCCTGCAAAACCCAAAGCCGCCCTGGTAGGATTGCCGTCGTCATCGAACGCTGCGGCCAACGCAGGCCCGCGCCGCTCCAGGGCCTGGTCGGCCTGTCGCGCCGGCACGCCCCGGCACAGCAGCGCCAGGCGCCGGGGCGCCGCAAAGGCCTGCAGCTTCTCCGCCCCGATCCCCGCCTCCGCAAGACCCGCCGCCACCGCCTCGGCAAAGGCATCCCGCAGACCCTTGAGCGCCTTGGGCGGCAGCTCTTCGGTGCCAATCTCGACGAGCAGGTCTGCTCGTGTGAGGGGGGAGGCGTCAGGGGTGAGGCGTTCGGCCGTCATGGTTTACACGCTTGCGTTGATGGTTGATAAGTCCGCCCAGCAGGGCAAAAAGCCGTTCGATCAGCCCGGATGGGATCGAGTCCAGATATCCAAGCTCTTTGGCGATAATCAGTTGCGTCTTCACAACTATCCTCCTTGAACAGAGCTACCCGGCTACTCCGTGGCCGAATCACGCCTGCCGCCTACCGCTTCACCCCTCACGCGCCCCCAGCATGGGGAACCCCAACGCCTTGCGGGCGTTGTAATACGCCTCGGCCACGGCGCGGGCCAGGTCGCGCACGCGCAGGATGTAGCGCTGGCGCTCGGTGACCGAGATGGCGCGGCGGGCGTCGAGCAGGTTGAAGGTGTGCGAGGCCTTGAGCATCTGCTCATATGCGGGCAGGGGCAGACCCGCCTCGATGAGCTTCCTGCTCTCACTCTCGCAGGTCTCGAACCACGCGAACAGCGCCTCCACGTTGGCGTGCTCGAAGTTGTATGCGGACTGTTCCACCTCGTTCTGGTGGTAGACGTCGCGGTAGGTCACACGGCCCTGAGGACCCTCGGTCCAGGTGAGGTCGAACAGGCTCTCCACGCCCTGCAGATACATGGCCAGACGCTCCAGGCCGTACGTGATCTCGCCGGACACCGGCCGGCAGTCCAGCCCGCCCACCTGCTGGAAATAGGTGAACTGGGTGACCTCCATGCCGTTGAGCCACACCTCCCAGCCCAACCCCCAGGCACCCAGCGTGGGGGACTCCCAGTTGTCCTCCACGAAACGGATGTCGTGCACCAGCGGGTCGATGCCCATGGCCTCCAGGGAACCCAGGTAGAGATCCTGGATCTCCGCGGGCGAGGGCTTGAGGATCACCTGGAACTGGTAGTAGTGCTGCAGGCGGTTCGGATTCTCCCCGTAGCGCCCGTCGGTGGGCCGGCGCGAGGGCTGCACGTAGGCGGCCCGCCAGGGCTCCGGGCCGATAGCGCGCAGGAATGTGGCCGAATGGAAGGTGCCCGCGCCCATCTCCATGTCGTACGGCTGTAATACGACGCAGCCCTGCTCCGCCCAGTAGCTCTGCAGGGTCAGGATCAGTTCCTGGAAGCTCAGGCCACGGGATCCGGTGGTTTTCTGTCGAGGCATGGGAAAATATCGCTGGGCGCGGCAATGCAAAGGGCGTGAGTATACCGCCCGCGCCGCACCACAGACCAGCCATCGGCCGTCCGGCTACACTTTGGCGCGGTTGATGCTATCTAAACTGGGACACTTCGTATCACGGCAACGGAGGAAACATGCCCGAGCTGATTATGGAGCCGACCCCCGCCGCGCAGTGGCAGCGACTGGTGCAGGAAGCCGCGCGCAGTCAGAAGCTGGACCTGGACGAGACGCTGGAAAGCTATCTGGTGCTGCTCATGATCCGCTTCATGGAAAACCCCGAGACCGGCCACAGGGTGATGGCCCTGGACTACCTTCGGGGCATGCGAGCCTTGCCCCGGGCTCAGGCGGTGGCCCTGCGGGACGTGGGTGACCACTGTCTGCTCTTCTCCGGGCTGTTCAGCCAGCGCGCCCGCCGTCGCCGGGTCAGCGTAGGCTATTTCGTGGATCTGGGCCGTTCCGCGTACC
>SKOF01000159.1 GCA_007120155.1 Thioalkalivibrio sp.
ATGTGCGATGCATCATCAGGTGTGTGGGTGTGTCCGGGACCTGGCCCGGGCGGTTCCCGGGACCGATGCGGTGTACCGGAAAGCGGTAGCCCAGCAGCCAGGCCAGGGGTGAGAGCAGGGGTTTCTCCTCCAGAAGGTCCGCGTCGACGCGCAGGGGCTGCCACTCGGCCGGTGCTTCGGCCACCGTCAGGGCCACTTCCGCGTACTCGTAATGGGCCAGCTCCGCCAGGAACGGCGGGTCCCCGGCGTGCGGATTGCGACCATCCTGCAGCCAGGCCACGAACTCCCGGCCGATCTCCAGGAAGTAGGGGGTCGATGCCCGGTGGCCGCGCAGGAAATCACGCACCAGCGCATGCCAGGCGGCATCCCCATGGAGACTCCGGATCACCGGGAAGCCGCGGGAGAGAAACCCTTCCACGTTGTTGTAGATCAGCTCCCGGTAGATTCCGATGCGCCGATCCTCGACGCCCTCCGGCGGTGGATGGGCCTCCGGATCCCGCAGGTGGGCGGTGAGGGCATGCTGAAGCTGCTGAAAGCGCGGTGCCTTGTTCATGAGGTTGCGGCCCGTTTCTGCAGCCCGCGGATGGTGTCCACCTCGTCCAGCAGCTTTTCCACGGGCGGGAAATTGAAATCCCGTTCCAGCAGGGTGGGGAACACGCCGAAGTGGGCGTAGGCAGTCTCCAGCAGGGACCACACCGGGTCGATCACCTCTGCCCCGTGGGTGTCCACGATCAGGTCCTGCGCCTCGTTGTAATGGCCGGCCACGTGGGCGTACACGATGCGTTCACCGGGCAGTCCCTTGAGGAAGGCCGCCGGGTCGTAGCCATGGTTCACGCTGTTGACGTAGATGTTGTTCACGTCCAGCAGGAGATCGCAGTCGGCCTCAGACAGGACCGCGTTGACGAACGCCAGTTCGCTCATCTCGGCGCCGATGGCCGCGTAGTAGGACGCGTTCTCCAGGGCGATGCGCCGCCCCAGGATGTCCTGGGCCCTGCGCACGCGTTCGGCCACGTAATGCACCGCCTCTTCCGTGAAGGGGATGGGCAGCAGGTCGTAGAGGTGACCGTCATCGGAGCAATAGGACAGGTGCTCCGTGTACAGGCGGATGCCGTGGGTATCCAGGAAAGCGCCGATGTCCTTGAGCAGCGCCTCGTCCAGGGGGGCGGGGCTGCCGATGGACAGGGACAGGCCGTGACAGACGAAGGGAAAGCGTTCCGTGAAGGCACGGAACTGCCGGCCCATCCGGCCGCCCACACCGATCCAGTTCTCCGGGGCTACCTCCATGAAATCCACGCGCCCGGACGCGGCGGCTTCCAGGTCCGCCATGAGATCCCGGCGCAGGCCGAGCCCGGCGCCGTGTACCGCGTAGGTCCTGCTGGTTTGAATGCCTGACATGGATGGATCAAGTGTGCGGGGCGGTGGGTTCAGGGCATGATACGCGTGGATGCGGGAGCTGGATTCGGAAAGGGACGAATCAATATTCAATATTCAACATTCAAGATTCAAGATTCAAGATTCAAGATTCAAAGGGAAGCCTACGGTTACCCCCGAGCACGTCACCAAATGAGGCCACCATATCCCCTTTGAACTTTGAACTTTGAATCTTGAATATTGAATTCGAAGTACAGAATCGCCCATGCTGTGCCCGAAGTCTGCATCGCATCGACCGCAACATGCACTTCCGGACGGTCCATCGTGTACGAAACCGCCTCCCGTGAACAACTCCGCCGCATGTACGCCGAGGCCTGGCGCAAGCACCGGGCGGGCGAGGCCCTGGAGCCACTGGAGCGGCAGATCGCCGAACTGGTGGCGGAACATCCCGAGTACCTGCCGCTTCTCGAGGATCCCGAGGCGGCGCTGGGGGCCGAGTTCACCCCCGAGGGCGGGCAGAGCAATCCCTTCCTGCACATGGGCATGCACCTCGCCATCCGCGAGCAGGCCGGC
This sequence comes from Thioalkalivibrio sp., assembly GCA_007120155.1. Classification (GTDB taxonomy): domain Bacteria; phylum Pseudomonadota; class Gammaproteobacteria; order Ectothiorhodospirales; family Ectothiorhodospiraceae; genus Thioalkalivibrio_A. Next base: position 1,945 of record SKOF01000159.1, read on the forward strand.
ACCGACCGCCCCGCCGGTTTCACCGAGGCTTACCGCAACGTCGTCAGACGGCTCGGTGCCCACGAGGCCGAGCACGCCATCATGGAATGTCTCGGCACGGCACTCTGGGAGGCCCAGCGCGGCGGTCGTATGCCTGATGAGCAGGCCTATCTGGAATGTGTAAGGCGGCTGACCTGATGGCCAGCCGCCAGAGACAAGACACAAGTGGAAAGATGCAAGGGCAGCAGTCGTAGGTTGGGGTGAACGCAGTGAACCCCAACGCGGTCGCTCGTTGATCCCGGCCTGTTGGGCTTCGCTGTGCTCAGCCCAACCTGCCAGTACTGATCCGCGCACAGGATACGAGCGTTACGGTGCCTCCATGGTGTGAATCCATTTGTCGGACGCATTTGCTTGTCTGATGTCTGCGCACCCCCGGGTCTCAGACAGTGGCGAGGCGCCGCTTGATGATCGCATCCACGCTCAGTTTGCCCGGCCCCGTGAACAGCAGCGTCACCAGCATCACCATAAAGAACAGCGGCAGCAGCCAGCCGTTGTCGCAGACGTTGTAGCCGTTGCCGGCGTGTACGCTGTGCCAGGCGACGATGTCCAGGATGATCAGGGAGACCACGGCAAAGCGGGTGCCCAGCCCGATGACCAGCGCAATGGCGGCGAGGATCTCCGTCCAGGTGGCCAGGAACCAGGAAAGCCCAACGGGGAGGATGCTGAAGGGGAAGAGAAAGTCATCCTGGATGTGTGCGAACCAGTTGTCGCCCCGTAGTTTTTCAAGGCCCGCGTTGCCGAACTCGAAGGCCAGCAACAGCCGGATCGGCAGGGTTGCCAGCCATTCCCCGGCCCGGTCCAGCCCTTCGAATGCACGTCGTACCACTTCAGCCAGCCACATGGGTCTTCTCCTCTTTATCCGGTGGTCGTGTGCCAGTGATACGCGTCGGATCCGGCGTTGGATGCACGACGTCACAGAGCGGAGGAGAAATCGATGGTGGTGCCCGGTGTGGCCAGCGCCAGGGAACACCGCTTCCCCGTCTCCCGGGTGCTGGCGATGATCTCCGGATCATCCAGGGTGCTGTTCAGCTTCCATCCCCGGGCGCCGAATCCGTCCACCCGGATCTGCCGGTAGCGTGCGCCGATGGTGTCCGGGCCTCGTCCACGTAAAGCATGTGCGGCGGACAGGCCAGCACGTCGCGTTCGGGACAGGCGGGATCATCGGCCGCCATGGCTTCACCGCCCCTGTCCGGATCCCTGCCATGCGCGTCCGGCAAAGGCCTCGTCCAGGGGCGTGTCCGCCAGATGGTTGGTGTAGTTGCTCAGGGTCTTCAGGCCGATACCAAGCACCACCTCCAGGGCCTGCTGCGGGGTAAAGCCTGCGTTGAGGAAATCGTTCACCCGGTCGGGTGCCACCCAGCCCCTTTGTTCCACCATGGCCCGGGTGAACTGGCGCAGGGCCTCCAGCCGCTGGTCCGCGAGGGGGCGCCCCTCGCGCAGGGCCTCCGTGATCTTGCCGGGCACCTGGTTCATGTCGGCGGTGATGCTGTGGGCGGCCATGCAGTAGTGGCATTCATGACGGGCACTGACCGTGAGGAGCACCACGTGGCGCTCGGCAACCGACAGGCTGGTTTGCTCGAACAGGGTGCTCAGCGCCAGGTAGCCCTCGGCCAGTTGCGGGGAGGTGCACATGGCGCGGATCAGGTTCGGCACCATGCCGAACTTGGCGGTACTGGCCTCGAAAGCCGGGCCGGCCTCCCGGGGCGCGGAAGCATCGTCGTGGCAGGGGAATCGGGTGGTCGCGTTCATGTGGTAATCTCCTTCACGGTAAAGATGACCGGCCGGTCAAATTGTTGGACAAAAAAACGTCAGTCTGCCGGGGAGGGGATGCGTATATCGCTCAC
>SKOF01000027.1 GCA_007120155.1 Thioalkalivibrio sp.
CACGCGAACGCCCGGCGGCTCTGTTCGGTGGCGCGCATTGCTTGCGTAATGTCTGATTCGTGACGAGGGTGTACCCGAAGCTGTGGCAGCCCATCATGACGAGAGAACGACTAGGACATTGCACCAAGGATCGCGAATGATTGTGGCCTCTCGGCCTGTCTCGCGCCGTCTCTGGAAGGAGAAGCGTAGCCATAGGGCGGGCCGTGCCCGCCGTCGAATGGCGGCCACGGGCCGCCCTATGAGCTTTCCGGTTCGTGGTGCGGGTTTGACCGAAGCTGTGGCCGCTCATCGAGGCGGGAACGACGGAGCACGGCAGCGCCGCAGCAACTTCGGCGCCTTCGGGCAACCGGTAGCGGAGCGTGCGAAACGTGGCGGGGTTCACAGGAAGGCGCCGACGACCGGCTCGCACCAGGAGAATCGGCCCCGTCGGTGCGGGAACGCACAAAGCATGCCCACCGGCTGTGCGCTATAGTGAACAAAGAAATGCATTGTCCTTCGGGCGCCCTGCCGTTATCACCGGGATGGGAGGCTCTGCGCCGGGGGGGCCAGGAGAGCAGGGCCGGTCAACCGGTTTCCGGGTCACGCCGGATCACTCAACGACCGCGCTCATGAACCAGGGAGATCGTGCAGAATGAAGACCATTGACGCCACTGTCGCCACTGTCGCCACAGAGCCCGATCAGAACCAGCTCCTTGCGGCCCTCCCGCAGGCTGAGCATGGGCGCGTCTATCCTTACCTGGAGCCCGTTCGGGTCGCGCTCGGCGACATACTCCAGGAATCCGACAGGCCCATGCGCTACGTGTACTTCCCCGCGGACTGCATCGTCTCCCTTCTCAACGTCATGGAGGACGGCTCCGCCGCCGAGATTGCCATGGTGGGCAACGAGGGGGTCGTGGGCGTGTCTCTGTTCATGGGCGGAGAAACCAGCCCCAGCCGGGCCATCGTGCAGAGTGCCGGCACCGCCTACCGGCTCAAGGGACAACTCCTCAAGGACGAGTTCTTCCACGCCGGGTTTATGCAGCGCAGCCTGCTGCGCTACACCCAGGCACTGCTCACCCAGATGGCGCAGACCGCGGTGTGCAACCGGCATCACACGCTGGACCAGCAGCTCTGCCGCTGGCTGCTTCTGAGCCTGGACCGCCTGCGAGGCGACGAGGTGGTCATGACCCAGGAGCTGATCGCCAATATGCTCGGGGTGCGGCGCGAGGGCGTCACGGAAGCCGCCGGCAAACTGCAGAAGGCCGGATTGATCACCTATCATCGCGGGCATATCCATGTGGTTGACCGCAAGGGGCTCGAGGCGCGTTCCTGCGAGTGCTACGAGGTCGTCAAGAAGGAGTACGATCGCCTGCTCAGCTGATCGGGCCCGTCTGCGGGCTGGGCTGCCGCCCGCGATAGCGCATCGCCCCGCCCTGCCATCCGGCCGCACGCTATGTGCGCTGGCGCCCGGACATCCCTGATCCCCGGTTGCATTCTCGGTGAGATCCATCCGGAGCGCGCTCTCTCACCCCAGCGCCGAAGGCCACATCCCTGGCGCCTGCGTCGCTCCTTGTGGCACCTGCATATGTCCCGACACCCGGAGCATCAAGTGTCCGAGACCGATTCCGCCCCGCCTGCCAATCGACTCCTTGCGGCCCTGCCGCGCAAGGACCGCCTGCGATTCATCTCGGGCTGTACGCCGGTGAATCTGGTGTTCGCCACCACCCTCTCGCAACCCGGTGAACCCATCCGTCAGGTCCACTTTCCGATGGGAAGCCTCGTCTCGCTGGTGGCGCCGATTGAAGGGCGCGCCGGACTGGAGGTGGGTCTGGTCGGCGACGAGGGGATGACCGGGACGCCGCTCATACTCGGGGTGACCAGTTCACCACTGCGAGCCCTGGTACAGGGTGAGGGGCCCGCGTTGAGCATGACCAGCGCACGGTTCAAACGGGAGCTGAGACAGAGCACCACGCTTCAGGCCCTGCTCAGGCGATACGTGCAGGTGATGGTATGCCAGTTCGCGCAGACTGCGGGTTGCATTCGTTTTCACGTGGTGGAGGCCCGCCTCGCCCGCTGGCTGTTGATGACCCAGGATCGGGCACACTCGAACCGTTTCTACCTGACACAGGAGTTCATGGCGAACATGCTCGGCGTTCGGCGTGTCGGCGTCACAAACGCCGCCAGATCGCTGCAGGCCCGCAAACTGATCAGCTACAGCCGCGGTGAAATCACGATTCACGACCGCAACGGGTTGGAGGCCGCGGCCTGTGGATGCTATCAGGCGGACATCAGATCCTACGCGGGCCTCATTGGTCAGGCACCTGCCGGCGAATCGCGCAACGGAAAGTTCACGCCAGACCGCCGCTAACCAGGTTCGGTGCCATTGACGCTGCTACCGTCTTGACCAGAGCGGTCTCTCGATGACGCCGCATCCCCTTTGACAGGTCGGCCCCCATCGTCTTCCCAGCTGCCAAGCTCGCGGTTGATGCGAGTTTTTTCCTGCCGACGAACGGCTTTCGGCGCGGATACGATGCGCCCGGGGATGCCGGGTGGACTCGTCTTCCAGGGCCAGGGGATGGCACCTACGGGGTTCTTCATGGGTGAACTCTCTCTCCGGTTTGCTTCCGGGTTCCTCCACCGCGAAACGACATGCAACGCAGCGGTTTGGCGCTCGCACGCGGGGATCCGCTTGAACAACCAGCTTTGAACGAACGCTCAGTCTCCTCCCACACTCACGGGGCTTCTGTTGGTTGGCGCACCGAGACAGCGGTGTCACAACAGATAGGATCCAGACTGAGTATCGACCGAAAGGAACGATACGCGCCGAGACGCTCGACGCATGGCCAGTTGCAAGCGGCATGCGACGACCTCTCATCCGGGCAGTTCCACCTGCCTCGGCGGGCAGCGCCAGCATCCGCATCTGGCCGCTCCCGGAGATAGCGGGTGGCAACTGCGCGAACCTGAAACAGCGGGTCGGTGAGTATGTACTGCCCAGCCTGTTTCAACCTTCCAATGGCTTAGAGGTACTGTGCCATGAACAAGCGAATTGTAATGCCCGGTCTGTTGTTGATTGCCCTTCTGGGCGGCTGCGCGGACATGGGAGGTATGGGTGGAACGAAGTATGGCGAAACAGGCGGCACGGCGGTGAACGTTTCGGATCGGTACGGCACCATCGCTCAGCTTGACAACATCCAGGTGGATAACGATTACAAGCTGGGTGTCGGGACGGCCGTAGGCGCCGTCGCGGGCGGCCTTCTTGGTGCGGGGGTTGGCGACAGCACCACGGCCACGGTAGCGGGCGCGGTACTGGGTGGCGTGGCTGGCACGTATGCCGAGAGCAAGATGGTGAAGAAGGACGCGCAGCGGGTCGTGCTGAACATGTCGACGGGTGGGCGCCTTACGATCACGCAGCCTGTGGATTCCCGTCTTCGGAACGCGATGCAAGTGCGCGTTGAAGGCAGCGGCGAGAGCGCCAGAGTCGTGCCACGATAGAACAGGGTGGAATCAGTGTGGTGGCGGAAGGGCTCCCATCGCCGACCGCCACTGTGACAATGGGCTCCCGTGGTCCGACCCTGGTGAACCGTCGTAACGGGCATGCTTCGGCAACGCCTGCAAGCACACACCCGGAGCCGGTCGTGCATGATCATGCGCAGGCGGCTCATGAATATCGGCGACAGACTGCGGGCCAAGCGCGCCCGCGCTGCTCGGTCTCTCCGAGGCACACAAGGCCACCGTCGCACGCAGTTTGAGGAGGCGGTCGACCAGACCGGTGCACGCGTCGTTGAGGCCGGCAGGCAATGGCCGCGGCCACCAAGCCCGATCACCGCCACGCCGATTCGGCC
>SKOF01000003.1 GCA_007120155.1 Thioalkalivibrio sp.
ACCAGCATGAACACCGTCACCAGCAGCCCGGTGAACTGGTGGCGATAGCGGAAGGCGAACAGGTCCGCCAGCGAGGTGAGCTGGTAGTCGCGCACCAGGCGCAGCACCGGGGCCAGGATCAGCGGTCCCAGGGCGAAGGCGAGTGTCACCCCCAGGTAGATGGAGAGGAAGTTGAAACCCTGTTCCTGAGCGAAGCCCACGCTGCCGTAGTAGCTCCAGGACGTGGCGTAGACGCCCAGGGACAGGGCGTAGACCAGCGGGTGGCGGACAATGACCTCCGGCACCCAGCCCTTTTCCGTGGCATGGGCGATGAAGAACAGCAGCGCCAGATAGGCCACCCCCACCACATAGAGGATCGCCAGTTCAGCGTTCATCGCGATGCACCACCACGGCGATGAGCCCGATCAGGACGGCCCACAGGACATAGGACGTCAGCCAGTGGGTACCCGGCGTGGTCCACCAGCCCACCAGCGGTGAGGCGAACAGCAGCACGCCAAACAGGAACAGCAACAGGGTCTTGTCCACCGGTATCCCCCGGACGGGTGTGTTACCGATTGTAACAACACAATCGGAAGTGGGAAGGGTGAATTGGTAGGAGCCCACTCCCGTGGGCGATGGCCGAGGCCCGGCAAATCGCCCGGGGGACCGGGCTCCTACACGGACAGGGCACACCTCAGCACCTCTTCCACCGACGCGGCTTCGCCGCGCTCCGGTACCGGTTCGCCCAAAAACGCGAGAGCGCGTAAGAGTGCCGGCACCGGATCGCGGTCGTCCACCGGCGGGGCATGGGTCTGCTTGGAGAGCTTCTCGCCCCCGGGGGTCAGCACCAGGGGGTGGTGCAGGTAGACGGGGGTCGGCAGGCCCAGCAGGCGCTGGATCAGGATCTGGCGTGGTGTGGAGTCCAGCAGGTCGGCGCCGCGTACCACGTGAGTGATGCCCTGGTGGGCGTCGTCCACCACCACGGCCAGCTGGTAGGCATACAGACCGTCGGCACGGCGGATGACGAAATCCCCCACCTCCCCGGCCACTTCCTGACGAATCAGGCCCCGCATCCGGTCCGTGAAGGCGATCTCGCCCGGTGAGGTGCGCAGCCGCACGGCGCGCGGGCGTTTGCCGGGCGGCAGGCCGTTACGGCAGGTGCCCGGGTAGACGGGGCCGTCCAGCCCCGGCCTGCCGAGTTTCCCCACCTCGCGCCGGGTGCAGCCGCAGTCGTAGACCATCCCCGAGGCCCGCAATCGCGCCACGGTGTCCCGGTAGGCGTCATGGCGTGTGCTCTGGTAGAGCACGGGGCCGTCCCAGTGCAGGCCGAACACCTCCAGACTGCGCAGGATCGCGTCCGCCGCCCCCGGCACCTCCCGGGGCGGATCCAGGTCTTCCATGCGCAGCAGCCACCGCCCCCCGTGGCGCCGCGCATCCAGCCACGAAGCCAGCGCGGCCACCAGGGAGCCGAAGTGGAGAGGGCCGGTGGGGGAGGGCGCGAATCGCCCCGCATACCGGAGTGGTTGTCGGGTGCTCAGGGGCAATGGGGCGAGTGGCAAGTGGCAAGTCTCAAGTGGCAAGGAACCCCAAGAAAACCAGAGGCGCCTTCCGTTGGAAGGCGCCTCTGGTTTTAACCCTTGAGACTTGCCACTTGCAACTTGCCACTGCCTTCAAGCCATTTGCTTTTCCTTGATCTCCTGCAGGGTCTTGCAGTCGATGCACAGGGTGGCGGTGGGGCGGGCCTCCAGGCGGCGGATGCCGATCTCGATGCCGCAGGCCTCGCAATAGCCGTAGTCGCCGGCCTCGATGTCGTTGATGGCCTCGTCGATCTTCTTGATGAGCTTGCGCTCCCGATCCCGGGTACGCAGTTCCAGGCTGAATTCCTCTTCCTGGGTGGCGCGGTCGGCGGGATCGGCGAAGTTGGCCGCGTCCTCCTTCATGTGGCCCACGGTGCGGTCCACTTCTTCCATGAGCTCCTGTTTCCAGGCCAGCAGCAGCGTGCGGAAATGCTCCCGTTGATCCTTGTTCATGTACGTCTCGCCCTTTTTCTCCTTGTAGGGCGCAATGCCGCCCACGGGCAGCAACGTGGTGTTCGACTTGGCGGCCGTGGTCTTCTTGGAGGCCATGGTCACAATCTCCTGAGTCCCGAAAAGCGTGCTTTATTAACAGAGTTGACCCCCCGGCGCAAGCTGCATGAACACCGATGGACGGCTGTGGTACAGTCCTGCCGCCTGAAATCCAGGTGTTCCGGAGTCCGGACATGAGCGAGCTTCGTGCATTGATCTTTGATGTGGACGGCACCCTGGCCGATACCGAGCGGGACGGCCATCGGGTGGCCTTCAACGCGGCCTTCGACGAGGCCGGGCTGGGGTGGATGTGGGATGAGAGCCTGTATGGTCGGCTGCTGGCGGTGACCGGCGGCAAGGAGCGTATCCGTTATTATCTGGATCATTTCAACCCGTCCTTTCGTCGTCCCGAGGACCTGGACGGTTTCATTGCCGGCCTGCACGCGGCCAAGACCCGCCGCTATCTGGACATGCTCAAGGCGGGCGCCATTCCGCTTCGCCCCGGCGTGGCGCGCCTGCTGGGTGAGGCACGGGCGGCCGGCCTGCGGCTTGCCATCGCCACCACCACCACGCCGGCCAATGTCGTCTACCTGCTGGAAGCCGCCCTGGGGCGGGAGTCGGTGGAGTGGTTCTCCGTGATCGCCGCCGGCGACGTGGTCCCGGCCAAGAAGCCGGCCCCGGACATCTTCGAGTACGCGCTCCGTCATCTGGACCTGCCGGCTGCGGCCTGCCTCGCGTTCGAGGACTCCGCCAACGGGCTCAGGTCGTCCCTGGGGGCGGGCCTGCGCACAGTGGTCACTGTCAACGGTTACACGAAGGATGAGGACTTTACCGGCGCCACGCTGGTGCTGGACCAGTTCGGGGAGCCGGGCAGTCCCGCCACCGTGCTTCAGGGGCCGGAATTGCCGGAGGGGTACCTGACGGTGGAGGGACTGAAAAGGGTGAAGGATGAAGGTTGAGGGTTGAACGGTGGCGGATCCCTTCACTGGTCTGGGCACCAATGACCGGAAGGAATGCCGCGCGTAGGTCGGCCTTCAGGCCGGCGGAACTCCTCGAAGCCCCGGGCGACAGGTATTCGACCCGCCATCACCTCAGACCCCCGGCACCCGCCCGCCCCGTAGGACCGCACACCGTGGGCGAAGGCCTTCGGCGCCCGGTGTTTCGCCCACGGTGCGCGGTCCTACGGGGTCGCAGACCAGGGGTGGGCGTCAGGGGCAAGGCGTGAGTTGACGGGTATCCGACCCGCCGTCACCTCAACAGATCCGCGGCAGTTGCTCCCCGGCCGGGAGTATCAGGAGACGCTCCACCCCCGTGGGCAGACGGCGCACCACGCCGGGCTCCCCTTCCTCGGCATGGCCAATGAGTGCCGCACCCGCCGTGTCTTCCCGGGCGCGCAACACGGCCAGCGCATCCTCGGCCCGGTCCGCCGGCACGAAGGCGAGAAAGCAGCCTTCGCTGGCACTGTGCAGGGGGTCGAGGCCCAGGATCTCGCAGGCGCCGCGCACATCCTCGCGCACCAGCACCGCCGCCTCCTCCAGCACTACCCGGCAGGCCGAGGCGGCGGCCAGTTCGTTGAGGGCCGCGGCCAGACCGCCCCGGGTGGGATCGCGCAGTGCGCGAAGCGGCACGCCGGCCTCCAGGAGGGCGGCCACCGCGCCGGCCACCGGGGCGCTGTCGCTCTCCACCGGCGGCTCCAGGCCCAGGGCCTCCCGCGCCGCCAGCACCGCCACCCCGTGGCGGCC
>SKOF01000507.1 GCA_007120155.1 Thioalkalivibrio sp.
TACTCTAGAGTAACGGGCTTTCCCTGACTGCGTGCCGGATCGGGGCGGCCTGTTGCTGGAGAGCGCGGTCATCGCGGATTCCCCATGTACGCTGGCCGAAGACGGAATCTCCATGACTGCGGCGCTGTCCATCAGCAACTTGACCAAGATTTATGACAATGGCCTGGAGGCGCTGAAGGGCATTGATCTGGACGTGGAGCCGGGCGATTTCTTTGCCCTGCTCGGGCCCAATGGTGCCGGCAAATCCACCACCATCGGAATCATCGCCTCTCTCGTGAACAAGTCCGGCGGCGAGGTGTCCATCTTCGGCCATGACCTGGATCACGAAAAGGACGCCGCCAAGGCCTGCCTCGGTCTGGTGCCCCAGGAGTTCAATTTCAACACCTTCGAGCCGGTGGTGGAGATCGTGGTCAACCAGGCCGGCTACTACGGCATCCCCCGCCGCCAGGCCTTCCAGCGCGCAGAGCGTTATCTGCGCGAACTGGGGCTTTGGGACAAGCGCCGGGAGATGGCGCGCAATCTCTCCGGGGGCATGAAGCGGCGGCTCATGATTGCCCGGGCCCTGGTGCATGAGCCGCAGCTGCTGATCCTGGACGAACCCACCGCGGGCGTGGACATCGAGATCCGCCGTTCCATGTGGGCATTCCTGAGGAAGATCAATGCCGAGGGCCGCACCATCATCCTCACGACCCACTACCTGGAAGAGGCGGAAAGCCTGTGCCGGAACATCGCCATCATCGACCAGGGCGAGATCATCGAGCACACGTCCATGAAGGGGCTGCTCGGCAAGCTCAACGTGGAGACGTTCATCCTGGATCTCGCGCAACCCATAGCGCACCTGCCGGAGCTGCCCAATCACACGGTGCGCCGGGTGGATGAACTGACCCTGGAGGCGGATATCCGCAAGGAAGACAGCGTCAATCAGCTTTTCGTGGACCTGGCGCAGGCCGGCGTGCAGGTGTTGAGCCTGCGCAACAAGACCAACCGGCTGGAGCAGCTGTTCATGAGCATGGTGAAGGAGAACCTCCCCGTATGAGCCTTCGCCGGAATTACATCGCCTTCCAGACCATCGTCATCAAGGAAGTGCTGCGCTTTGCCCGCATCTGGGTACAGACGGTGCTGCCGCCGGCCATCACCACGGCGCTCTACTTCATCATTTTCGGCGGCCTGATCGGCGCGCGTATCGGTGAGATGGACGGCCTGCGCTACATGGACTTCATCGTCCCCGGGCTCATCATGATGACCATCATCACCAACTCCTATGCCAACGTGGTGTCTTCCTTCTACGGCTCCAAGTTCCAGCACCACATCGAGGAGATGATGGTGGCGCCCATCCCCAATTACCTGATCATCCTGGGCTTCGTGTCCGGTGGCGTGGCCCGGGGCCTGACCGTGGGCGTGGCGGTGACGCTGGTGTCGCTGTTCTTCAGCCCCTTCAGCATGCACAACCTGGGGGTGACCCTGTCGGTGGTCCTGCTCACCTCGATCCTGTTTGCCCTGGCCGGACTCATCAACGGCATCTTCGCCAGGAGCTTCGACGACATCGCCATCATCCCGACCTTCGTGCTCACACCTCTCACCTATCTGGGCGGCGTGTTCTATTCGATCTCGATGCTGCCGGAATTCTGGCAGGGCGTGTCCCATCTCAACCCCATCCTGTACATGGTCAACGCGTTCCGTTACGGGCTGCTGGGGGTGACGGACATCAATCTCTGGCTGTCCTACGCCATCATCCTGGCCTTCATCGCCGCGCTCTTCGGCTTCAGCCTGCACCTGCTCAACAAGGGGCATGGCATCCGGAACTGACCAGGCCCGGGGATTCACCGCACTGGAACCGTCCGTGCTGGCGCTTCGGGACGCCACGCCTTGGTCGGAACGCTACGGCGATGTGTACTACAGCCGACGTCGCGGCGCGGACGAATCGACCGAGGTGTTTCTCCGGGCCAACGGCCTGCCGGACCGGTGGGCGCATCGGGACCTGTTTACCGTAGCCGAAACGGGTTTCGGCACCGGTCTCAACTTTCTGCTGACTTGGGATCTCTGGCGCGGCCGTCCCGGGCCCGGCTGGCTGCATTACCTCAGCGCCGAACTGCACCCCTTCATGCCGGCGGACATGGCCCGGCTGGTGGCCACCCTGCCCGCGGGGCTGCGTGCCCTGGGCGAGACGCTGGTATCGCAGTATCCCGAAACGATTCCGGGTTTCCACCGGCTGATCTTTCCCCGGGACCGGGTCACCCTCACCCTGCTGTTCGGTGACGCCACCGAGGGGTTCGCACAATGCGAGGCCCGGGTGGATGCCTGGTACCTGGACGGTTTCGCCCCGGCCCGCAACCCGGGACTCTGGCACGCGGCACTCTACGCCCAGATGGCCCGCCTGACCGCACCCGGCGGGACGCTGGCCAGCTATACCGCCGCGGGCCATGTGCGACGGGGACTCCAGGCGGCCGGCTTTCACATCGAGCGGCGCCCGGGATTCGGAGCCAAGCGCGAGCGTATCGTGGGCCGGCGCGACACCGGTGCCACTCTTCCCGATGCACGCGCACCCTGGTTCCGGTGGCCGGACGCTGCCGAGCCCGATGAACGCCACGTCGCGGTAGTGGGCGCCGGCCTGGCCGGCAGTGCGCTGGCCCTGGCCCTGGCCCGGCGCGGCTGGGAGGTCACGGTGGTGGATGCGGGTCCGGGGGCGGCCTCAGGGGCTTCCGGGAATCCGGCGGGCATCCTCATGCCTCACCTGAGCGCGGATCACGGCGTGCTGAGCCGATTCACCCTGCAGGCATCGGAGTTCGCGCGGCACTGGATCGACTCGATGCATGTGTCCCCGGACTCCCTGCCGCGGGACTGGTGCGGCGCCCTATGGCTTGCCGACGGGGAGCGACTGGCCGGGCGGCTGGAGCGCATTGCCGCGCGTCTGCCGTTGCCGGAGACCGTGATGCGGCCCGTGGATGCCCGACAGGCCAGCGCCCTCGCAGGCGTGCCCCTGACCCTGCCCGGGCTGTTTCTGCCCCGGGCGGGCTGGGTGGACCCGAAAGCCCTGTGCCGTGCGCAACTTTCATCGGCAGGGGCCAGGGTCCTGACGGACATGCGTATTGAACGCGTGCAACGCGCGGGTGGACATTGGCATCTGGAGGACGGCGGCGGCCGGATCGTGGCGCGGGCTTCCCGCCTGGTGCTGGCCAACGCCAGGGGCATGCCCGAACTCCACCCCGGCATCGAAACCCGTCCGCTGCGCGGACAACTGAGCCTGCTCGCACCCTCGCCCGCCACCCGCGCCCTGCAACGGGTGCTGTGCTACGAAGGGTATGTCACGCCGGCCACGGCGGCCGGGCATGTATGCGGCGCGAGTTTCGTGCGCGGCGACACCGGAACGGATCTGCGCGCAGAGGAACACGCCGCCATTCTGGCCGCGCTGGAAAGGGTCTGGCCCGGGGCCTGCCCCGGCGAACCGCCGCCCATGACCGGGCGGGCCGCCGTTCGCTACAACGCGCCGGGCCGCCTGCCGCTGGCGGGTCCACTGCCGAACATGGCGGAGTTCGATCGGATTTACGGGGATCTGCACCACGGGCGACCCGCCCGGGATTATCCGGCTGCCCCCTGTCTGCCCGGCATGTATGCCAGCCTGGCCCACGGCTCCCGGGGCCTGACTACCGTCCCCCTTGCCGCCGAACTGGTGGCGAGCCTCATGCACGGGGATCCCCTGCCCCTGCCCAGGGATCTGGTGGAGGCCCTTCACCCGGCACGGGGGCGGGTGCGCGCCCTGATCAGGAGTCCGGTTCGGCGGTGA
>SKOF01000287.1 GCA_007120155.1 Thioalkalivibrio sp.
AACAGCGCGGCCGGTATATGGTCCGTCACCTGCTGCCAGCCGGTCGCCGTGTCCTGGTACAGGCGCAGGCGGTTATCTGCGCGGGACAGCTCCAGCGCCCAGTTCGCCCCGAACAGCGTGTTAAAACTGCCGTCGCCGGTCACGGCTATGGCCTGCGGGCCCGGTGCTAAGTACAGTTCGGGAAAGTGATACAGTCCCCGCTGTGAGATTTTGGGTTGAAAGGTTACGCTCACGACGTGTCGACCTCTTGAAAGTCATCCTCGCCCAGCCCGTAGAACCGCAGCCGATCGCAGGGGAACACCACCAGTGTGAAGCTCTGCCGCCTGTTACTCTCGGGCCCCACCTGCGCCTCGGCTATGGTGAAGATGCCCGTTAACACCCTCGCCTCGCCCTCTTGCCACTCGACCTCCACAAGCTGGGCGCCCGGATCGGCTATCGCATCCCTGAAACCGGAGAGGTTGCGCCGCGGTTGCCCGCCGGCAATCCTTCGCGCCGCATGAGCTGAAAGCTGCAAAAGGCGAGCCCGAAGCCGCGGCCCCTCAAAGCGCAGGGTGACACTCTCGACATCATCGGGCACGCCCGTGGTCTGCGTCAGCACCTCCAGCTCAGCAGCGTCAATCGTGATGGGGCTAAACTCGGCCGGGTCCAGTGCGCTGCGTACAATCACTTCCCCTGCCATCGCTTACCCCCTCGCCTGTTTCAGCGCCTCGTCCGCGCCTATCTCGCGTAACATCTCAATGGCCACATCACGGGCAAGCTCGCGTAACTGCGCCCTGGTCTGCGGGGCGTCAATTCCCTGCTCAATGTGGTTAGTCTGATTGACCGTTGCGCTCAAGGTGATGGCGGGCGCCGCCCGTGCGGTGCGTTGCGCCCGCTCTGCCTGCTCCCTTTGCTGCCCTGCACCGCTCCCGAGCAACCCGGATAACAGGGTGCCGAAGATGCTTACAGCTCCCCCGGCAAGTATGCCCGTGGGCCCCGGTAGGGCAGCGGTGATTGCCTGCGCCCCCACGCCGGTCGCCTGCTGGAGGGTCGACGTGATGACGTTCTCAAAGTCCCCCGTCTGTACCGCCTGGGCGAGGTTTTGCCCGAACTGCACTGCTTGGCGGGCTAGCACCTCTTCAAGCTCGTTCTCAGTCGGCTCGAAGTTGACCACATCCGGGGCAGTTTGCGGGTCCAAGACCATGCGCAGGTTAAGACCCTCGCCCTCGCGTACGAAACCCGTGGGCGCTGTTTCTCGAAGCCCACGGGTGTGGCGCTCCTGCGCTATTAACAGGCGCTCAATCTCGCTAGTCCACTGCCCGGCCGCCTCTGCGGCCTTGGCAGTCGCGATAACCACCGGGTCTAAACTCTCTGTGTACTCCCGGTGCGCATCGATCACATCCTGCGTAGCGGTGATGGCCACACGTTGCGCTATCGCGGCTTCTGCCGCTGCGATGCGCTCTTGCTGTTGCAATCGCTGCGCCGCAGGCCCCAGCCGTGCCGTGGTGGCTTCCACGACGCTCACGCCTGCGTCCACGAGGTTTCCGAAGCCAGTGCTCAGGGTAGATACAACCTCGTCTGTAGCGACACGCAACACCTCAGCCGCTTGGTTGGCCAGCGCCTCACGCACCGCTTGCGGGTCGGCAACCCTTTGCAGCTCAAGCTGTGCGTCCGCAACCCGCCGCAACTCGAACTCTGCGCGACGTTCGGCACGTTCGGCCTCGCGTTCAGCGCGGGCCTCCATGCGCCGCTCAAGCTCGGCGCGCTGTTGGTCCTCCATCACTGCGAAGGGGTCAGCCACGCCAATGTCGGGCCTGGCTACGGGTGGCGCGAAGTCAAATGCAATGCCCATGCGCTGCAACGCCTCGAACTCGTCAGCCACAATGCCCATACGCTGCAAGAACCGCTCGAACCCCTCCGGGTCTGTCGCGAGGTCACGCAAAGCCTCTTGTAGGGTGGTGACAGACTCGGTGACATCATCCACAGCCCCGCTGGCCGTAGCGCCAAAGTCCTCAGCGTCACCCGCAGCATCGTTGAAAGCATCGCCTGCGTCATCAATAGGCGGGGTGATATCAAGCTCCCGCAGCTCGTGAATGTGGTCGCTTACCTCGTCAAAGGCAGCTTGCGCCTCATCCAAGGCGTTCTGCACCGGCTGGAAGATGTCGATGGGAACCTCAGCTAAGGTTAAGCCCATCTCGACAGCTGCTTGCTCGAGTTCGTCCATCCGGCGCTGCGCCGCTACAAGTGCGGCGGCCGCCTCGCGTTGTTGTATTCGCGCTCGGTCGAGTGCCGCCTGCCGCTGCGCCTCGGTGGCGACATGAGTGGTGTCGATCAAGTCGCGGTTTGCCCGTGCGATGTCGTCAATATCGTCAGCTAGGTTCTGCAAGGGCGTCCGGGCGTTCGCTGCGTTCGTTGCCAAAAGCACGACGGCGCCAGCGGCGAGCGCCAGCAATCCCGCCGGACCGGACAGGGCAAGCAGGACGGTACGCATCGCGGCAAGTGCCCGGACCAGCGTCCCTATGGCGACAGCTGCCGGGCCTGCCGCCGCGGCAATGCCGGCAACCGTAAATATCCAGCGCTGTGTGCCCTCGTCTAGGTCGTTGAACCACTCGAGCAGCCCCTGGATATGCCCGATCAGGTCACGGGCAGCGGGCACCACCGTGTTACGCATGATGTCCGCGCCCGCTTGAAAGGCCGGGATTAGCTCGATTTGCAATTCGCGCCACACCAGGCCCAGCTCGGCCCGCAATTCGTCAAACTGCCTCGAGGCATCCGCCGCAGTCCTCAGGGTTTCGCGGTCCATCACCTCGCCGGACTCCCGCGCCGCGCTGGTCACCCGCTCGAACTCTTCGCGGGTCACGCCGAGGATCGGTGCGAGTCGATCGTAAGACCGGCCGAACAGGTCAACCGCAATACGGTTGCGCTCGGTGATGTTGTCCATGTCTTGCAGACGGCCGAGAATCTGCGGCATGAAGGTATCCATGTCGCTCATGGCCGCCTGCGCCTCGGCGGTAGTAAAGCCGAGATTGCCCATCGCGGCGGATGCCGCGCCGGAGTCATCATCAATCTGCCGGAGTCGCCGGGTCAGGCTAAGCGCCCCGCGCTCAAGCGCGTCAGAGTCAACCTGTGCAGCCCTTGCAGCGGCCCGCCACTCCTGCAACCGCTCGGCAGACACCCCCGTGGCCTGCTCTGCGTCAAGGATCGAGTCGGCAAAGCGACCGAGTGAAACCACCGCGGTCACCGCTGCGGCGCCAGCACCGATGATGGCCGGGGTCAAGGTGCGCGTCAGAGTGCCGCCCACCCGCTGGAACCCCTGCCCCATCGTGTCCATACGGCGCTCAATACGCCCGAAAGTCGTTTCGGACTCACGGCGGGCAGTGTTAAGCCCCGCCCTCAGGCCGGACGGGTCCAGTGAGGTACGCAACCGCGCCTCACCTAAACTCGGTCTTGTCGGCATGGCTGCCCCCTAACTATCCGCAATCGCTTTGAGCGTTTGAATCGGTGCGATGGCGAGCACCCACTGGGATAGCTCGCCCGTGTGCGCAATAAAATCCCGCGCCGCCTCGCGTGTGATCCGCTCGGGCTCGCTCATGCCCAGCTCGATCGGCGCAACATAGGCGCCCAGAAAGTCCTCGGCGGTGAACAGCTTTGATGGGTCTACGGGCTTACCCCCGCCCTTGCCACCCATCATGTTTCGCAGGTCAGCACTTAAGCGTGCGAACGGGTAGGCTGCCCGTTGCTCTAGGCGGGGCAGCATCTCCCAGGCGTCCACAATGTCGGGTATCGTGCACTCGAAGCGCAAGGCTCGGGGTGAAGCCCACGGGTACCGGTAGCCGAGCAGGGCCCACACGTGCCGCTGCCAGTCCTCATCCCCTATGACTCCCCGGCTTTTCCCTCCGGAATGACCTCGCTGGCACGCCGGAACCGCTCATGCAGCCGCCCATATTGCAGCTTATGGATCACGTCCTCGAGCTCGGGAATGGTGATGTTGTCCTTAAGCCAGTCCTCGGTTACCTCGTGCTCGCCTTCGACGCGGGCCTGTAGGTGCGGGATCAGGAGCCGCATTTGCTCGCTTACGGTCAGTGCCGCGCCCAGCTTTTCAGCGTCGTTGTATACGACGGGCTCGAGGCGAAAGCGTATATCGCCAATCTCGAAATGCTGCATTAGCCCTCCAGAGGTAAGGTTGCGCTCACAAAATAGGTAGGCTCTTTCAGGCCTGCGTATTCGGCCGGCAGGGTTACGACATGCTCGGAGTCGCCCCGCAGTCTGTACTTGCGCTCGGGCAGCTTCTCTCGGACAAAAAGCAGATCAACGTTAAGGGCGCCCCCCTCGAGGGACGCCCCAAACGCGAACAGGCATGGCTCGCCGCCGCGCCTATACGTGCTGGTTAGCACTAGCCTTCCTCAGCTTTCCTCTTCAACCTCGTCAGCAAAGGTACGATCAGGCATTTCCTGCCAGGTCACCGTGTAGTTCAGGGTCACAAGGTTGTCTGCCGGCTTCTGCCGCTGGACGTTCGACACCTTGACAATGCCCTTTTCAGTAAGCCAGTCGTTGCCGTCCTCGTCCGGGGTGACCGCCCTGGCGTACCAAAATCGGTTGCTATCACCGTGCCGGATGATGTCCTTTGTCACTTGCGCCCGGGCCTGCATTTCAGAGTTGACCTGCAAGGCGGGCGAAATGGTCGTGACGTCAGTCTCGAGCACCTGCACTCCCGTGCCGGAGCCCCAGGTGGCCTGGCCGAGCTGTTGCGTCTGCGGGTTGTTATCCAGATCGCCCGTAGTCACGGCAACGGCGGTAAGCAGCTGGTCCCAGGTCGCGTCGTCGCCGTCGGCAAGCGTGTGACTCAGCCCCTCGCCCTCTTCGCCCTCGAACATCTCGACCGACAGCTCTGTGGCGCCGGCCTCGGCATCCTCGGTGACCACCACGGTCAGTTCGTCCGGGTCACTTGCGGCCCTACTAAACGTCAGGATGGTGTTTTGCGGGATGTCGTGCGTGAGCGCCGTAACCGGGATGGTGTTGGCGCCCTCGGCTGCCCCGGCCGGGGCAACCGTAATGGTTACCTCATCCGGGGCTTCCCTAACGCCGGCATCCAGCAACTTGAGGAACAGCTTGGACGGCCGGCCCCTTACAATGTGCGTCTTGAGCGGCATTTGTGCCTCCCTATGGTATGTCTATGCTGTACTGTGAAAGGATGCCCAGCGCCTCGTTGCCGGGTATCTCAGTTGCTCGAGCGTCGCTCCAGCGAGCCAGGACTGCCTCAACGGCCGCGCCCATCTCGGTCGGGCTACCGTGAGAGATGAGGCGAACGCGATGTGTCCTGGTGGTCAACCCCCGGAGCCACGCGGGTCTTTGATCGGTTGCCGGGACCGCCTGGATGTTGCACTCGAGCCCGGTCGCGGTCCAGTCCGCCGGTGGCTCGCCCACGAATATCGCGGGCACGGTTGCGCCCCCGGGTAGGGCGAACTCCCCCAGATAGGGGGAAAGCAGTTTGGCGAGGACGCCTCGCAGATCGGCAGGCGTCATGTCAACTCCCATTCATGCCCGCAGTGGCCACAGGCCTTGACCGATCCGAACGGGCACAGCTCGAGGACGCGGGCAGAGCCGCACTGGGGACAGCGGCCGCGGTAGTGCCACGCTGCGGCGGCTATCACAAGCCAGACCAGGATGATGAGCCATTCGGCCTCGGGAAATGTCATCGCAGCCTCGCCCTCACCAGCCGGGCGAACGTGCCGGCAAAGTCGAACTCGTCAAGCGCCGTGATCGCCCACGGTCGGGCAGGCTGGTTGCCCTCTTGCAACCGGGCGCCCTCATGCACCGCCAGAGCGTATGCGACGTCCCCACCCCCCCAAGCGTGATCGTAAGAGAACGGCGGGACGGGAAAGCCCCGGTAGCTGTCGCGCAGGCCACCCTGGTCAACGATGTCACGCGGACTCGGTTGCACGGGCCATTGCCACCGGTTTTCAGTGATCGCCTGTTGCGCCCGCCGCTGGTATATCTCGTTCGTTTCTCGGAACGGCCCCGGTAACGCTGCGAGTATGTCATCACCGCGCCAGTCAAGCTGTAGGGTCATGATGCCTCGACCTCCTGCGGTGTCATCTCGCCCTCGAAGTACGCCCCGAAGTCGACACCCTCGAGGTCGTTAGGTATGACGTTGGTTAGCGTCAGCTTGTAAGGCCGGCCTTCAAAGTCAAGCTCGAGGGCAGAGCCCACGAACACCTCGGGTGGAAAGGACAGCGGCTGGATCAGTTCGCCGCGGACTTGCAGCAGCTTCGGGTCAGTGCCCTCCTGCCTCTCTAACTGTGTCCGTTTGAACGGGCCCAGCAGGGCGGTTAAGGCCTTGACCTCTTCGGGAAACACGGGGTTACCGAACTCGTCTGTGTCGGTCGGCTCATCCCCGAACACGCGGTATGACAGGGTGAACTGCCGGAATGGTGCATCTGCTAGGACGCTGGTCATTAGAAAACCACATCGAAGAAAGCAGCGCCCGCTCGCCATCCCTCGGGTATGTCGTCACAGTCGGGGTCGTGCCGCGCCTGCAACGATGTAAGGGATTCGTACGCCTCATTCGGGCTCGCGTACTCTACGGCTGCGCCGGAGGCCGAGCGGGTCGACCGGAACTGTTGCCAGTTCGACCGGATCAGCACGGCGGCCACGATGTACGGCCGATATACCGTGTTCTCGTCCTCATCGGTGCAGGCCGAGGCTTCAAGTAGGGCCTCAACGTCGCTACGCTCAAAGGCCAGCTCAATCACCAGCGCTTTAGCTTCTGCTAGCGTCATATCAGCTCCCCTCTATCCTCAGCACCACCTGGCGCTTAGCGGTACGTCCCAGCACGCGGACGTGCAGGCCGGTCTGCGCCAGCCACTCGGTGAGCGCCCGGTACTCATGCGCCTCGTAGCCCTCGAAGTTGTAAAGCTCATCGAAAGCCAATATGCAGCCGGGGCCGATCAGGCTTCCGATCCCGGCCAGCACGTCGCGCGTCGACTCGTACAGGTCACAGTCGATGTGAACCAGTGCCGGCGGCGCCGGGTTCGCCTTGCGGTAGCCCGGCAGCGTGTCAGCGAACAAGCCTACGTGCATCCTTACGCGCCGGTCATTAAAGCGTGGTCGTTCCTTGCGGTCCAAGGCGAAGTGGCCTTGCGGCAACCGATCGCCCCACGCTGCCGGCAGGCCGGTAAAGCTGTCGAACAGGTGCAACTGGCCATCGGCCGGCAGGTGCCCCAGCAGCCAGCGGGCGCTGCGACCCTGGTGCACGCCGAACTCAAGCCACGGGCCAGACTTGCCCACGTTGACCGCCGCAAAGCGCAGTGCCCCCAAGCGGTTGCTCTTGTGCCCCTTGGGGATGATGGGTGCAACTAGAATGTCAGCTATCACGGTAAGCCTCGTGTGTCTCCGCCACCAGCTCTTTCAGCTTCGGGCGATTCGCTCGAGCCCGCTTGTACCGGAGTCTAAGCGGACTGTTGCGCTTGCTCGGACGCGCCCGGTGTATCTCAACCTTGGACGGGTGCCACAGGTGGTATGCCGTCAGGTTGCCTTGCCCGGGTCGACCGACTAGCCCTTTGAGCACGTCACGCCACGAGGTATCCTCACCACCCCAACCCACAAAGCGCGGGTCGGGCGGGTATTTGAACAGGACATCTCGACGCATTAGCACGATGCCCCCGCACGGGGTCTGCCTGTAGGGCTTTTCAATCCACGACTGGGGACGGTCCCCTAGCGCTTCGATATCGCCGCCATCCAGCACTTCCCTTGTCGCCTCGGGTGTGAGGCGGACGAAGCGCCGGTGGGGCTTGACCCACGGGTGCCCCCGGTGTATGAGTGACACCGCCTGGTCTATGCCGGGCGTCCACACGTCAGCATCGGCAATAATGAGCACGCCATCTTGCGCCTCTTCGGCAGCTCGCATGATAGCAACGCCCTTGCGCCATTCACCCTCACAATCCCCGATGAACACGGGCCACTTCGGGTATTCGGACCTCCAGCGGTTGACCGTGTAACTTAGGGCCTCACGCCGGTGGGGGCAGCTCCCCCCATACGGGATGATGACCGTCACCTTGTGGTCACGCGCCCGCACGAAGGCGTCATATTGCGCCGGCTTGTCAAAGTCGTCGGTCCAGTCCCGTATCTCTACGGCCCGGCCGAGGTTGCGAGCTGCGCTCGGTCGTGCTAGGAACACGCGCCTGCCGGTACGCCCACACATCGCGTGGTAGTGCTCCCACCCGCCGCACCTCTTGATGGTGCCCCGCCTGTGCAGGTCGCGGACGTACAGCAGCTTTTCCTTGTGCTCGGGTATGTGCTCAGGGTAGAACGACTGGGCGAAGCACTCGCTATTACGGTGGTTCGTGTGCGGGTGCGGTCCGAAGCGGGCAAACAACGTCCATTCCCTTGTGCCGTACGATACAATGGTGTCCATTGCCTCGTCTGTAAAAAACACATCACCGTACAGCACGACCGTGCGCCCGTGAGGATTCCACAGAAACGAACTGCTCAGGAACTTCTCAGCCCCACCGCGCTCGTCCTGGTAACCCTGCCCGGGCACAAGCCGCACGCCGGCCGCCGCAAAGCGCGTGTCACGCCCGATGATGTAAATGTCATGCTCGGGCACCCCGCGCTCGCGTAACAGCCGGACCGTGCGGTGTATGATCGGCTCGCCATCGATCGGTGCGAGCTGCTTGGGTATGCCGAGGTAATCGCCCCACCTTGTCCCGTCACCGTCGGCAATGATGATGTATCGCGTCAAAGAGGCCTCCTTGGTGGCGTGAAAGGCGGACCCGGAGGTATCCCCCCCGGTGGGCCTGGTGGCACGCCTGCCGGCGGACCGAAAGGCGGACCCGGCGGGGTTACCACCGGGTCATCCCATCATTCGCCGGAGGGCTTACGATTCCTCAGATTCAACCTCGAGGTCGGTGAGCTTCGCGTGTGCGAACTCCGGGCCGTGATCGATCCCGAACTGCCCGTAGAGTTGCCCGCGAACCTTCGAGCCGTCCCTACTCAATTCCTCGAAGAACAAGGCAGGGCGCTCACTATCGTTCTCGTCAAGCACCGGCAGATACACGCCCGAAACCACATCGGGATTCACAAACACAAGCTCATCCTGCGGCATGTCCATTTCAAACCCATCGCCGGGAATGTTCAGCACGCCAAAGGCCGTAAAAATCTGCCGAACCTGATTACCCCCGATGGTGCGCTGGTCGCTCTGAATCTCGCCCTTGTAAATCTCGCTAATGCGAGAAAGCTGGGCGGTGTTACAGATGACCAGGAGCCCCTGGGTGGGTTGCACGCCGCTCGCATCGATCATCTCACGGTAGAGGCGATTAAGCAGCTTGTCAGTCAGGGCCTCACCGTTCGCGCTCACCACGTTAGTTTCGATGGCGTTTAGGATACCGCGGGTGCGCAGTGCCTCAGAGGTCGGGTTGGCCGGGTTGTTGAACACCCCGCGCAGGAAGCTATAGTTCGCGTCCTGTGCAATCTTGCCGAGCTGGGCGTTAATCTGCGTGCTAATCCGCCCGAAGTACTGGAACGGATCAGTGCCGGCAGTCAATACCCCCGAAGAGGTCATGCGACCGATGGTCGAAGCGGCAAGATACGACACGTCGACCTGCTCGTGGAACAGTTGCACGACGTTCCGGGTCTGCGCCGGCTGGTACGTGATGGCATCCGGGGCGTCCGCGCCCTCGAGCCGGTCAGGTTGACTCGGTGCAGGCAGCTCCCAATCAACGTTTGTGGCATATTCGTAGTTGTTGACCCGGCGCCACCCCGCGCCCACTTGCACCTCTTCGCCCATCTCGTTCGTGCCGATACCCCCGATCAGCCGAAGTAGGGTATTCGGGCGCCGGCCAAACTGATACAGCCGGCCGAGAAAGCCGAGGGCGTTTTGCGTAGTGGTCGGTGCGGTTACTTGTTCAGGCATAATCTAGTCCTTTCGCTGTTGTCGTAGCGCCTCGAGCTGGGCCCATGTGCCCCAGTCGCCGCGCCTTTCGGCCTCCGCCATGCGTTGCTCAATCGTCGCCGGCTTCGGCGTAGTGCCCCCGCCAGTCGAGGTGGGAGCGGGGCCTTGTCTTTGCGGGGCGAGGAACGGGTACGACTCCAGCAGCTTGTCGACATTCACAGCGCCATCCTCGGTCACGTGTGTGTCCTCATCGATCAGCCGCAGTGCCGCCTGTGGGTCGGCCACCTTGCCGGCCAGGTCGGCCCTGCGTTGCGCCTGGATAGCTCGCGCCTCAGCCTCCTGAGCACGCTTTTCGGCGTCCTCTTTCTCAGCTTTGATGCGCTCTTGCTCGTCCATCTTCGCACGCTTCTCAATCTCCTGCTTTTCCTCGTCCCACTTCTTACGCTCACGCTTAAGCCGCTCGGACAGCATCCGCTCGAGGTCGGCTTGTGTGAACTTGCCCTCTTCACCGCCGGGCTTGGCGTCTTGCTGCCCCTCTTGACCGCTCGGGGTGGGCGTGGCCCCCTCTTGACCGCTCGGGGTGGCGTCGTGCCCCTCTTGACCGCTTGGGGCGGGCGTGGTCCTGTCATCGTCAGGCATGGATAGTCCCTTTCCTTGCAGCTTTTAACGTCGATCAGCATGTTCTGGACGGTGTAACTTAGTCTGAACAGTCCCCGTTAGGGTACATATGCCCGCAGTTCGGGCACGGCACTCGCACACCGCAGGCCTGCGGCGCTACGGGGTAACCACAGCGAAGGCAGGGCGCTAGGCCCTGCCTGTCCTCGTCCTCTTGTGTCATGTGCTACCTCAAGGTGTCGCGCACCTCCATAAGAATCTCGCCCAGCCGGTTACGGCCGGTGCCGTCCCCGCCGTCCCCCCAATACCTGTCATTCCTCGTGTGTTCGATCAGCACTGCGTCGCCGGTAGCAAGCAGCTTGTCTTTGAGGCTCGGGTGCTGGTCGAACTTGGCCAGCACGCCCTGATACATGACGGCATCACGTACGGTGTTCCAATGGTCGACTATTGCGACGGAGCGCCCCCGGCGCTTCGCCTCTCCGGGTGTCGGTGCGGCTAGGATGTGCTCCCCAAGGTTATCATCCGCGGCCTTGTGCGCTTGAAAGTAGTGCTCGACGGTTGGCCAGAATCTCTCGTGCCTCACAAAGCCGTGGGGCGAGAAGTTCGACAGCCAGCCATAAGGGCCGCGGACACCGTAGAACCGAATGGCTTCACTCATCCCAGGCCCCCGGATCGTCCGCAAAGCTGTTGCGGTGGTCAAGCAAACCGGCTTCGCGCAGTCGGTCAATCTCGCGTAAGTCCTCTTCGGTTTCGGGAGTCAGCCGCACGACTTCGCGGGTTTCGCCCGTCTCGACGCTCGTCACCTTGGCCTTGCGCCGGATCATTGGCGCCTCGGCCGGTGCGGCATGACAACGTACTCAGACTGTGCCCCGAAACGTCCATCACGCCAGCCGGGCGATCGATGAGAGATTAGGATGCGCTCCACAGGTATCACCTCTTCTATTATATCACCTCTCGCACCAGCGAACTTGCGAGCGACGTTAATGTCTGTGGTCCACGACTCAATCACGCCCACGTCCTCATACGCCGTCTTAACGCCGCGGTACAACCGGACCTCTGCCACGCCCTGCCGCCGGAAAGCAGCCTGGGTGTCCTCATACATCTTGCGCGCTGCGATCCGCGCCCGGCCCATCTCCGCCTGCGTGAAGTTAAACCGCCGGGTCTGATACACTAGGCCCCGTATGCCGAGCTCCTGTTGGGCGCCGTGCTTTAAGGCTACGGACCGCTTGCGCCTCGCGCCGGCCACCCATTCACCCTGGAACTCCCGCCGTGCCGCGACCCGCTCAGCCTCGGTGGGCGGCCTGGTCGGCCCCCTCGAACGTGTTTTCTCGGTGACCCTCGGCCGAGCCGGCCTCACAACGGGAGGCGGCGCTGGCGTCGGTGGGATGCGCTCGACGGCCTCACGTGCCGCCACCGTGTCTGTCCTCGGTGTCCATACCGGCTCGGGTGCCTTGTCAAGGCCCCGCCGCCGCTCGGAGGGCGAGGCGCCGGTACGCTGCCCCTCTTGTGCACGCGCTAGGGACTCCGCCCGGTGTGCCTCGAACCACTCATCATCGGTTAAGCCGGCCTCTTGCCATTCCCGTTTCCAGGGCACGGTCGTGCACCTGTCATGGTCGTGTAACGGTAGCTGAATGTCCCCCAACTCATATACTCTGCCGGCCCGGTTCGCGCAGTACCCGCACAGCCGCTCATCCATCGTGGCTAGCAGCTGCTCATACTGAACGCCGTTAGCCTCGAAGGTAGCCTTATGCCCCTCGTCGGAGGCGTCCACAGAGGTTGACTTGACATGCCGCTCTGCGGATCGTTGCAAAATGCCGGCCTCTTGCCGGAGGTCGGTTCTAACCTGCCCCCAGCCCCTGCCGGCTGCCAAGCCGTCGACTACATGCCGCTCGATCCGCTCCTGGTGTTGCCTGCCGTTGCGCGCGATAGCTGCGACAGCCGTCGTTGCTATGGCAGCCAGGGCGGTGTTGCGCGGGCGCGCAGATCGTGCCTCGTCCTCATACAGTGCCACCTCATCCTCGGCCGCGCTTGCACCCGCCTCGGCGGCACCGGTTACCAAGACATCAAGCTCGCCATCGGGCACGTCCGCCGTGAGGTCGGTTAACCCTTCGACTCTAGCCAGCAGGGATCTAGCCCGTGCTTCGCGTACCGCTACATCCTCGCCTCGAGTATCTGCTAAGGCGTCAAGGTACAGCCCCCTTATTTCACGCTCAAGGCGCCTCGAGGCGTCGGCAATCTCCCCGGTTATTGCGCGAGTTGCCGCCCGCTCGAGCCGTGACAGCTCGGCGTCCATGCGCCGGACGCGGCGCTCGAGTTGTTCGCCCCGTACCGGCATGGTACCCCCTTGTGTGATACATCACTTGACGCGTCGCTAATAACGTGCTATCATAAGAACAGTTCAGAAAGGAGGTCTTAAATGACCACTCTCACCCTCAATATCTACCGCCCCAACGGCAAGCACTACGGTGTTGCCACTGTCACCGAAGCCGGCGGGCTGCTCGATATCGAAATCCCGCTGGTCGAAGGCGAGCCGCTGGGCTCAATCAAGGCCGGCCGGGGCTGGACGGTATATCAGCAGGTGCGGAGAGCCTGCGAGTTCGCCTTCCACGAAACTCCGGTTACCTACATCGACCTCGAGTGCGGCTTCAAGCTCACCGTGCCCTCACGGTAAGCGCCCCTCGCCCCTCTCCTGCCGGCCTAACCAGCCGGCATTTTCTTTGGGGTAATCTTCACTTGACACGCCATTAACGACTGGCCGCACAGCGTAGCTGGATCATCAAACAAGAAAGGGATCACGAGACGAATGAAACACGACAAACTCGGACGCAAGCGCACACCCTCGCAAGACGCGGCACTCGCCCGGATCAACGCCGAGCGCAAGAAGCGGGGGCACCGGCAGACGAAGCCGTTTGTGTTCTACCTG
>SKOF01000174.1 GCA_007120155.1 Thioalkalivibrio sp.
CGATTGAGAACAGGCACGGCACCTCCCTGACAAATTGAGCCGGGGTTTGCGCCGATACCCTAACAAATCCCGAATGATCACCCCGAATACCCCCAGGAAAACATCGGTGAACTCTGCAGACAGGATCACGATGTCCAGATCCGGAGACAGACAGGATTGGCGTGACAAGGCGGTGCCCACCCTTTGCCTCCACGCGTTCTCCTTGCATCGTATCGGCGACCTGCATGCCGCTTGAGGATACCGATCGCTGCGTCATGTGCGGGCTGTGCCTGCCCCACTGCCCCACCTACGGGCTCACCCGCCAGGAAGGGGATTCCCCGCGCGGACGCATCAGTCTCATGCAGGCCCTGGCCGGCGGACAGCTGCCGGCGGATGACCGCCTGACCGCGCATCTGGACGGCTGCCTGGGCTGCCGGGCCTGCGAGGCCATGTGCCCGTCCGGCGTGCCCTTCGGGCGGCTGATGGATGAAGGCCGCGCACTGCTGCGGGAGATGCGGGAGGATCGCCCGAAGCTGCCGGCCCTGGCACGCCCCCTGTTGCGCAGCGACCGGATCGGGCGCAGTGCCGCCGCGCTGCTGCACGCCTACCAGCGCAGCGGGGTCCACGGCACCCTGTCGCGCGCGCTGGATCGGGGCCGTCTCGGGCGGGCCCTGTCGCTGCTGCCGCCCGGTGCCGCCCCGGCCATGCCCGGAGGCCTCCACAGGCCCGCGGGCGCGGCCCGCGGCCGGGTGCGCCTCTTCACCGGCTGCACGGGCGCAGCCTTCGAGGGCGGTGCACTGGCGGCGGCCCGAGACCTGCTGCTGGCCCTGGGCCACGAGGTGGACATACCGGGAGGTCAGGATTGCTGCGGGGCACTGGACCTGCACGCAGGCGATGCCAAGGCGGCGCGCGCCCACGCCGCACGGAACCTGGCGGCCTTCGGCGAAACGGACACCCCGGTGATCGCGCTCAACAGCGGTTGTCGCGCCCAGCTGCATGAATATGCGCAACTCCTGCCCGGAGAGGACGCCGGCGCTTTCGCCCGCCGGGTGCGCGATCTGTGCGGCTTCCTCCTGGAGCAGGACCTGGAGTCACTGACCGTCGATTCACGCCCGGCCACGGTGGCGGTGCACCTGCCCTGCACGCTGCGCAATGTACTCAAGGAACACGATGCCATGCTGACACTCCTGCGCCGTCTGCCGGGCACCGAGGTGGTGGAACTGGAAGGCAACGCGTACTGCTGCGGTGCCGCCGGCACACACATGATCTCTCATCCGCAGGCCGCCGATGCGCTGCTTGCGCCCAAGATCGAGGCGGTCAGGCAGCTCGATCCGCAGGCGGTCATCACCGCCAACATCGGCTGCAGCCTTCATTTTCAGGCGGGATTGCGGCAGGCAGGCATCGACATCCCCGTGGTGACACCGGCGGAATGGATTTGGTCGCTTGTCAGTAGTCCGTAGTCCGTTGAAAAATGCGACAATCTACTGACAACTGACAACTGACAACTGACAACTGACAACCGACAACTGACCAACCCATGCGAACCCTGACCCTGACCGACCGGCTTCTGAGCGGCGTGGACAACGCGCTGCGCACCCTGTTCACCACACCCGCGGGCACGGGCCGCCCGACACCGGGCGCGACACTGCCCGAGGGTGCGTTGCAGGATGCCGAACGCGCCCACGCGGGACGGTTGATGCGGGTGAACCACGCGGGCGAGGTCTCGGCCCAGGGGCTCTACCAGGGTCAGGCCCTCACGGCGCGCAACCCCGGGGTGCGCAAGACCATGGAGCGCTCCGCCCAGGAGGAAAACGATCACCTGCGCTGGTGCGAGGCACGCATGAATGCCCTGGGCACCCACCCCAGCTTTCTCAACCCCTTGTGGTACACGGGTTCCTTTGCCCTGGGCGCACTTGCCGGGATCGCCGGGGACCGCTGGAGCCTGGGATTCGTGGCGGAGACGGAACGCCAGGTGGTACGCCACCTGGACAAACATCTGCACAGCCTGCCCCAGGCCGATGAGCGTTCCCGCGCGGTGGTGGTGCAGATGAAGTACGACGAGGCGCACCATGGCGCCATCGCCATGGACCTGGGCGGCACGCAGCTGCCCTGGCTGGTGAGAGAGGTGGTGATGCCCGCCATGTCCCGGGTGATGACACGCACCGCTTACTGGGTGTGAGTTGTAGGCCGGATAAGGCGCAGCCGCATCCGGCAATGCGGCACCACCTGCCGGCGGATGCGCTTCGCTTATCCGCCCTACGACTGGATATGAACGCGGGGCAACCCGAAGCCTCCCCTTGTATCTTGTATCTTGCCCCGTGTATCTAGCTCTTCCCTATATTCTTCCCGTAGAAGATCTCCGCCATCTCCCGTTGCAGCAGGCGCTCGATGCGCTTGAGGTCCTTTGCGGAATAATCTTCCTTGCCCAGGCCGAACAGGTAGTTGTCGATGTCGAACTCCTTGATCAGCATCTTGGTGTGGAACAGGTACTCCTGGTAGACGTTCACATCCACCATCTGGTAACGGTCCTGGGTGTCCCTGGAAAGGAAGTTCTGGATGGAGTTGATCTTGTGGTCGATGAAGTGCTTCTTGCCGCGGATATCCCGGGTGAACCCGCGCACCCGGTAGTCCATGATCACGATATCGGACTCCAGGCTGTGGATGAGGAAGTTCAGGGCCCGCAACGGTGAGATGCGCCCGCAGGTGGACACATCGATATCTGCGCGAAAGGTGCTGATGCCGCCGGCCGGGTGGCTCTCAGGATACGTATGCACCGTGATGTGGCTCTTGTCCAGATGGGCAAGCACGGTCTCGGGCAGCGGCCCCGGACCCGGGGGCTCGGTATAGCCGATCTTCTCGGTGGCGATGGGTTCCTCGGAGATCAGCATGGTGACGCTGGCCCCCTGGGGCTCGTAGTCCTGGCGGGAGATATCCAGGACGTTGGCACCGATGATGTTGGCCACCTCGGTGAGGATCTGGGTGAGCCGCTCGGCGTTGTAGGCCTCGTCGATGTACTCGATGTACTCGCCCCGATGCTGCTCGCTGGGCGCATAGCAGATATCGTAGATGTTGAAGCTCAGGCTCTTGGTGAGGTTGTTGAAACCGTGGAGCTTGATGCGCTTGTTGTGAGGTCCCACCAATGTCGCGTCCCCGCAAAAAGTCGCATTGTAGGGGCGCGGCCCCATGAGTCAATCGAAACGCCCGTCGGGCGGCGGAATTCAGGCGGACGCGTCGCCCGACCGGCAGGCCTCGGCGATGGGTGGATGCCAGATCATCTGCACCCGGTTGCCCTCCGGGTCCCGGCAGTAGAAGCTGCGCGCACCGTCGCGATGGGTGCGCGGCGCGGTGTCCATGGGCACTCCATGGGCCTTGAGAAAGTCGTACCACGGGTCCACATCCGCCTCCCGGCGAAGGATGAAACCCAGATGGTCCAGGCGCGACTCGATCTCCTCCACCGGCCCCACGTGCAGCGCCAGGTTGTCGCAGCCGGAGGTGAGATAGAGGTTCTCGGAATCCGGCCGCCATTCAACCCGCATGCCCAGCAGTTCCACGTAAAAATACTCGCAGGCGGCCAGGTCCTTCACGAACAGGGCCAGGTGGCGCATGCCCGCGGTGGCGGGAGGGCGCTGCGGCATGCTCATTCGCCCCGCGCGGGACAGGCCTCGCGCACCTCGAAGTCGTGGGTGATCTCCGCGGTGGCGCCCAGCATCACGGAGGCGGAACAGTACTTCTCGGCGGAAAGCTTCACGGCCCGCTCCACGTGACGTTCCTGCACATCCCGGCCCACGACGATGTAATGCACGTGAATGCGAGTGAACACCCTGGGCTCCGTCTCGGCTCGCTCGGCCTCCACCTCAACCTGGCAATCCGTCACAGACTGCCGGGACTTTTGCAGTATCATGACGACGTCGAAGGCGGTGCAGCCGCCCAGCCCCAGGAGCAGCATCTCCATGGGGCGCGGCGCAAGGTCACGGCCGCCAGAGTCGGGGGCTCCATCCATGATCACGGCGTGACCACTGCCGGTCTCGCCGACAAAGCTCATGTGATCCAGCCACTTGACCCGTACCTTCATGACAGGGGTTATCCCTCCGTGCTATGTTTCAGTGGCCGGATTGTGTCATTGGTTCAGGACCCGGCGGTTATTACAAAAAACCGTTCATATCAAGGGGTTGCGCGATTCAACGAGCAACGAGACAGCGCACCATCCCGGCTGCGGATTGATCGGGACGACCCCATCGAGGCCGACATGAGCATCCTGCAAAGGCAAAAACCCGTGCAAGATCCAGCGCTGGAGAAGCTGCTGGGCCACTGCCACAGACGGCAGTACCCCGCCCGATCCACCATCGTGCATGCCGGAGACCAGCCCGACACGTTGTACTATATCATCCAGGGTTCCGTGAGCGTGACCATCGAGGACGACGAGGGCCATGAGATGGTGCTCGCCTATCTCAACCCCGGCCAGTTCTTTGGGGAGATGGGTATCTTCTCGGCCCAGGCGCGCAGTGCCGGCATCACCACCCGCAGCCCCACGGAAACCGCCGAGATCCACTATCCCAAGTTTCTGGAAGTGGCGATGCAGGATCCGCAGATCCTGTTCCTTCTTGCCTCCCAGCTTGCCATGCGCCTGCGCGACACCAGCCGCAAGGTCATCGACCTGGCCTTCCTGGATGTCACCGGCCGCATCGCCCGCACACTGGTGGAACTGGCCCACCAGCCCGACGCACTGACCCATCCCGACGGCATGCAGATCCGCATCACCCGCCAGGAACTGGCCAAGATCGTGGGGTGTTCGCGAGAGATGGCCGGGCGCGTGCTCAAGGATCTCGAGGAACGCGGGCTCCTCACCGCCCACGGCAAGACCATCGTCGTCTTCGGGGTTCGCTGATCAACCGGCTTTTTCGCCACGAAGGACACGAAGGTTTTCTGACCTGATCGCTCCGTGCCTCTTATGCGCTTCGTAGTTGAGCATCCCGGTGCCGGGCACATCGGGCGCAGCCCAGGGAATCTCTCTCGAAAAGCCGCCAGGCACACCAGGAAAACCGGATATCAGGTAGGTTGGGGTGAGGGATGAACCCCAACATGCGATGCCTGATCCCGGCCAATGCTGTTGGGGTTCGCGCTGATCACCCCAACCTACACATGTTTCAAATTCCTGGCATGCGTGGCTGCTTTACGCGAGAAGTGCTTTTTTGAATCGATCATGTCCTTCGTGATAGACCACTGATTCTGCTTATTTACCCGAACAGCTCCGCCAGGCGCGCGCCCGGGTCGGCGGCCGTCATGAAGGCCTCGCCGACCAGAAAGGCGTGCACACCGGCCTCGCGCATGCGCGCAACGTCCTCGCGGGTATGGATGCCGCTCTCGGTGACCACCATGCGGTTTCCGGGGATCATTCTCACCAGGTCCAGGGTGGTTTCCAGCCGCGTTTCGAAGGTACGCAGGTCACGGTTGTTGATGCCGATCAGGGCAGCGTCCAGTTTCAGGACCCGTTCCAGTTCCCGCGCCTCATGAATCTCGATCAGCGCGTTCATGCCCAGTTCATGGGTGAGCATGAGCAGATCCCGCATCCGGGTATCCTCCAGCGCCGCTGCGATCAGCAGCACGCAGTCGGCCCCCATGACCCGGGCCTCGTAGACCTGGTAGGCATCGACGATGAAATCCTTGCGCAGTACCGGAAGCGAACACGCGGCGCGGGCATCCTCCAGGTGCGCATCGGCACCCTGGAAGAAGTCACGGTCCGTGAGCACCGACAGGCACGCCGCACCGCCCGCTTCGTAGCTTCGCGCGATGGAGGTCGGATCGAAGTCCTCGCGCAGCACCCCCCTGCTGGGGCTCGCCTTCTTGATCTCGGCGATCACCGCCGAGCGCCCCCCCTCGATGCGCGCCTCAAGCGCCGCTAGAAACGGTCGCACCGCAGGCGCGGCGTCGATGAAACCACGCAGGTCTTCCAGCGACGTGCGCAGCATGCGTTCGGCGATCTCCTCGCGCTTGCGATCGAGGATCCTTGCCAGTATGTCGGGGGTATCGGTCATCGAGTGGTTCGCCTGGGTTTGAGAGGGATTGCCACAGAGGTCTCATTCCACCGCTCAACAGGACTTCGAGAAGGCCACCAGCTGTTCGAGCTTCTCCGCGGCGGCGCCGGAATCGATGGCCTGGCGTGCCTTGTCGATCCCCTCGGCAAGGCTGTCGGCCACGCCCGACACGTAGATGGCGGCGCCCGCGTTGAGCAGCACGATGTCCCGGGCGGGACCCGGTCTACCCTCCAATACACCCTGAATCATGGCCAGGCTCGCGGCGGCGTCCTCCACCCTGAGTTCGGACAGGTCGGCGCGCTGCAGGTCAAAATCCTCGGGAGACACCAGGTAAACCCTGACCTCGCCATCCCTCAGTTCCGCCACCCGGGTAGGGGCGCCGATGCTGATCTCGTCCAGACCATCCTCGGCATGTACCACCATCACATGCCGGCTGCCAAGACGGCCCAGCACCGCCGCCAGAGGCTCCAGCCAGCGGTTGCTGTACACCCCCAGCACCTGGTTGGGGGCGCCGGCGGGGTTGGTGAGCGGGCCGAGCACATTGAACAGGGTGCGCACACCCATTTCCCGGCGCGGACCGATGGCATGCTTCATGGCACCGTGATGTCGCGGCGCAAACAGAAAACCCACACCCACTTCGTCTATGCAGCGGGCCACCTGCCCGGGGGTCAGATCCAGGTTCACGCCGGCCACCTCCAGCACGTCGGCGCTGCCGGATTTACTGGACACGGAACGATTGCCATGCTTGGCCACCCGCCCGCCGGCGGCCGCCGTCACCAACGCACTGGCGGTGGAGATGTTGAAACTGCCGGAGGAATCGCCGCCGGTGCCGCAGGTATCCACCAGATGATCGGCAGTCACCTCCACCCGGGTCGCCAGCTCCCGCATGACCTGCGCGGCGGCAGTGACTTCCTCCACCGTCTCGCCCTTCATGGCAAGCCCCACCAGGAACCCGCCGATCTGGGCCGGCGTGGCCTCCCCGTTCATGACCAGACCCATGACGGCGGTCATCTCCTCTCCGCTGAGGTCCCTGCGCTGGGTTACGGCGCGGATGGCTTGCTGCATATCCATGGTGTCAGGTATCCCGTGTCTTGTCGTGGTTCAAGCCGGATTCTCCGGACCCCCGCACCGGGGGTCAATAGAAGTGGCAAGTAAAGGCATCAAGATCCCGGTCGCCGATGCAAACGGGATTCCTTGCCACTTGAGACTAGCCACTTGCCACTGCCTTCATAGCCAGGAAGTTGCGCAGCAGGTCGTGGCCATGCCGGGTCAGGATGGACTCCGGGTGAAACTGCACACCCTCCACGGGCAGGGTCTTGTGGCGCACGCCCATGATCTCGTCCATGGTCCCGTCGGGGGTCTCGGTCCAGGCGGTGATCTCCAGGCAATCGGGCAGGCTGTCCTTCTCGATCACCAGGGAGTGGTAGCGGGTGGCCTCGAAGGGATCGGGCAGGCCGCGGAAGACACCCTGACCCGTGTGATGAATGAGCGAGGTCTTGCCGTGCATGATCTCCCGGGCGTGCACCACCCTGCCCCCGAACGCCTGCCCGATGGCCTGGTGCCCCAGACACACACCCAGCAGCGGGATCTCGCCGGAAAAGCGCCGGATCGCCTCCAGGGACACCCCCGCCTCGTTGGGCGTACAGGGCCCCGGCGAGATCATGATGCGCTCGGGTGCAAGCGCGGCGATCTCCTCCACCGTGAGCGCGTCGTTGCGCCGCACGTCCACCTCGGCCCCGAGCTCACCCAGATACTGCACCAGGTTGTAGGTAAAGGAGTCGTAGTTGTCGATCATCAGTATCATGGCATGATTCTCATCAGAAACCGGGGCACTCGTACGAACGCAGAGGACGCAGAGACGCGAAGGACGCAGAGAAATTCATAGCCGGTTGACCACCCGCACGATGCCATCCTTCAGCGTCACGCTGTTGAAATTGACCAGCAGGCCCAGCTTGCGATTCGACAACCTCAAGTAGGTCAGGAGTTGGGCCTTGTGCAGCGACGATAGTCGCTCCACTGATGCGCCCTCCGCGTCTCTGCGTCCTATGCGTCAATCATCCAGGCATCATCGTCATCTGAGCCCCGCCTCCGCCATGGCCACGGCCCGGAACACCGCGCGGCCCTTGTTCATGGTCTCGGCCCATTCGTTGTCGGGGACCGAATCGTGGACGATACCGGCGCCGGCCTGGATGTGCAGCTGGCCGTCCTTGATCACCGCGGTACGGATGGCAATGGCGGTGTCCATGTTGCCCGCCCAGGACAGGTAACCGACGGCGCCGGCATAGATGCCCCGCTTGACGGGCTCCAGCTCGTCGATGATCTCCATGGCGCGGATCTTGGGGGCGCCGCTCACGGTACCGGCCGGGAAGGTGGCGCGCAGCACGTCCATCGCGCTCATGCGCTCCTTCAGGTGCCCGGTGACGTTCGAGACGATGTGCATGACGTGAGAGTAGCGCTCTACCGCCATCTGCTCGGTCACCTGCACACTGCCGGTCTCGCTCACCCGGCCGGCGTCGTTGCGCCCCAGATCGATGAGCATCAGGTGCTCGGCGCGCTCCTTGGGATCGGCCAGCAGTTCCGCCTCAAGGCAACGATCCTCATCCTCGGTGGCACCTCTGGGACGCGTCCCGGCGATGGGGCGCACGGTGACCGTGTCGTCCTCCAGGCGCACCAGGATCTCCGGGGAGGATCCCACCACCTGGTGGTCGTCCAGATCCAGGAAGAACATGTACGGGGACGGATTGAGACTCCTTAGCGCCCGGTAGAGGTTCAGGGGAGGCGCGCCGAACGGGATGGACAGACGCTGCGACAGCACCACCTGCATCACGTCACCCTCGACAATGTACTCCTTGCAGCGTGCGACGGCGCCCTTGAAACCATCCTCGGTGAATCCGGAGACGAAATCCGATTCACGCACCTTGCGGACATCCGCGCCGGACACCGGGACAACCGCGGACTCACCGAGTCGCCGGCGCAGCTCGTCCAGCCGCTGCTCGGCCGTGGCAAGGCCTGTCTCCGGCCGGGCATGGACCACCAGGTACAGCCGTCCGGCCAGGTTGTCGTAGACCACCACCTCGTCCGACACCATGAGCAGGATGTCCGGCACCCCCAGGGCGTCAGGTTTCTCCACGCCGGCGAGCCGCGGCTCGATGTAGCGGATGGTGTCGTAACCGAAGTAGCCCACGAGGCCGCCCGTGAAGCGCGGCAACCCTTCGATCTCAGGTACACGCTGGCGGGCCTGGAAGTCTTCCATCCATGTGAGCGGATCATCCACCTGCGTGTCCTCGACGACCGTGCCATCATTCTCCACGGTCACGTGCCGGCCGCGCACCTTAACCACGGTGCGTGCGGGCAGCCCGATGAACGAGTAACGGCCCCACTTCTCGCCGCCCTGCACGGACTCGAACAGGTAGGAATAGGGCGCGGCAGCAAGCTTGAGGTAGACACTCAAGGGGGTGTCGAGGTCCGCCAGGACTTCGCGGACCAGTGGGATACGGTTGTAGCCCTGGCGGATCAGTTCATCGAATCGTTCGGGGGTCATGATGCAGTTCCGGATCTTTACGGTGGACGGGGCCCGACAATGGCCGAACCAGGCCGCATGCAGCCGGGGTCAGCCTGCTGTCAGCCGCGCCATCGTACACCGGGGCAGATCGGGAAACGCATCGTCATGCAGCCTTCTCCAGCAACCCCTGAATCTGGTCCAGTCGGTCGATCACCGCATCGGGGCCATGGTTGCGGATATCCTCCCCGTGATTGTAACCGTAGCTCACGCACACGATGGCGAAACCTGCAGCCCGCGCTGCCTTCACGTCGCTGCGGGAATCACCCACCATCAGCGACTCCGCCGGCGTGACGCCCAGATGCTCCGCGGCGTAGAGCAGCGGCGCCGGATCGGGCTTCTTGAGGGGCAGGGTGTCGCCGCTGACCACCAGCTCGAAGAAGTCGAGAATCGCCATGTCACGCAGCAGGGGCATCGTGAACTGTTCGGCCTTGTTGGTGACGCAGCCCATCCGGACACCGGATCGCTTGAGATACTCCAGACCCTCGCGCACTCCCGGGTACAGCAGGCTGCGTCCGGAGGTGTTCTCCCGGTACAGGCGCATGAACACGGGCAGGGCACGCTGGAACTCGGCCTCATCGGCCTCGCCATCCACGGCATTGATCAGTGCGCGCTGCACCAGGCGCTCCACGCCGTTGCCCACCCACTTGCGCACGGCGGGCTCACCGCGCTCCGGGAGGCCCAGTTCACGCATCATGGCATCCACGCACCAGGCAAGATCCGGCACGCTGTCCACGAGCGTGCCATCCAGATCGATCAGGACCATCTTGGGCCGTGCAAGGCTCATACGCATTCCCTCAGGCCCTGGCAAGTTCTTCGCGCATCTTGCGGATGATGCTCTCGTAGTGATGCGGGTCATCCTTGCTGGCGGCACCGAAGATGGCGGAACCGGCCACGAAGGTATCGGCACCCGCGGCCTTGATCTCGCGGATGTTGTCCGCCTTCACGCCTCCGTCGATTTCGAGCCGGATCTCGCGGCCGGATTCGTCGATGCGCTTGCGGGCCTCGCGCAGCTTGTCCAGCGTTGCCGGGATAAAGGCCTGGCCGCCGAATCCCGGGTTCACGGACATGAGCAGGATCATGTCCACCTTGTCCATCACGTAGTCCAGGTGGGACAGCGGCGTGGCCGGATTGAACACCAGGCCTGCCTTGCATCCTTCGTTCCTGATGAGCTGAAGGGTCCGGTCGATGTGGTCGGAGGCCTCCGGATGGAAGGTGATGTAGCTGGCACCGGCCTTGGCGAAATCCGGCACGATGCGGTCCACCGGCTTGACCATCAGGTGCACGTCGATGGGCGCCTCGACACCATGCTTGCGCAATGCCTCGCAGACCAGGGGACCGATGGTGAGGTTGGGCACGTAGTGGTTGTCCATGACATCGAAATGCACGATGTCAGCACCGGAGGCCAGAACATTGACCACTTCCTCGCCCAAACGGGCGAAGTCGGCGGACAGGATGGACGGTGCGATCAGATCGGGTTGTGCCATGGTTGCAATGCCTCTTTACAGGCCGGCGGACCGGCCGGTGAATGTCTGGGCGCGACGGCCGAAGGCCCGTAAAGCGCGCGGAACTGCGCAATTTACCCGAAAGGCTCCGAAAATTCGAGTAGCGGGTCGGCCCTGCCGGCTGTCAGGGATCGGTTGTCTTGTTCGACTGACCACAGACCGCTGACAACGGACAGCCTTTCAATAGTTTATGATTCGCACCAAACCCAAAGAACACGAGGATGCCCATGTCCATCGCCATCACCCTGCACGTCCTGTCCGCCGTCATCTGGGTAGGGGGCATGTTCTTCGCCTACATGGCCCTGCGCCCGGTTGCGGCAAACCTCCTGGAACCGCCGCTCCGCACCACTCTCTGGTGCGACACCTTCGATCGCTTCTTTCCCTGGGTATGGGTGGCGGTGATCGTCCTCCTGCTGACGGGCTACTGGATGATCTTCGCCAAATTCGGCGGGATGGGCACCTCGCCCCTGTACGTGCACGTGATGAACGGCCTGGGGATCGTGATGATGCTCATCTACCTGCACGTGTTCTTCGCGCCGTTCCGGCGCATGAAACAGGCCATCGCCGCCCAGGACTGGCCCGAGGCAGGCCGCCGGCTGGGCCAGATCCGCATGCTGGTGGGGATCAACCTGATCATCGGTCTGCTGGTGATCGCAGTGGCCTCGGGCGGGGCTTATCTGGTGATCTGATCGGGGTTTCGACCACAAGGGGAGTTATCGTCACTTCCCGCGGGAATACCAACTCCGTGCCCTTTGTGGCAGCTGAAACCCCGAAGAACGAACGGCGAGACCGATGGAAAAGAATCGGTAGGTTGGGGTGAGCGCAGTGAACCCCAACAAGGCAGAGGTCTCCCGGGCCCCGGCGTGTTGGGGTTCGTTCCTCACCCCAACCTACGGGTGTTTATTGCAGGGGCGTGGCTCTGCCGGTACGTGCCAAGAAACGCATGCCCACAAAAAAGCCGCCCGCAGGCGGCTTTTCTGAACTTCCGCCCGAGATCCTCAGAGGGTCTCGATGTAGGCGGCCAGGTTGGCAATGTCCTCGTCGGACAGGTTTGCAGCCTGGGGAGCCATCAGCGGGGTATTGGCACCCACGGCCTCACCGGCACGGTAACGCTTCAGCAGATCGACGATCTCTTCGGCGGTGTGCCCGGCAAGCTTCGGGAAGATCGCCTGGCCCTGGCCCTGGGCGCCATGGCAGGCGATACAGGGCGCGTACTTGGCCTTTCCGGCCTCCACATCACCTGCATGGGCCGCGCCGCCCATGAACAACGCGGCCCCGAGGGCCAGACCGGTAAACACGAACTTCTTCATCTGCAAACTCCTCCGTCTGTTTTCTGGACTCTAGTGCCCGCCCCGCGGGGCTCGCGGCAAATGGCGGGATTATCCGGCAACCTTGAACGCAAGTAAACTTCATCCAGACTGAACGCCGGCTGAACGGGATCGCAATGCCGTTTCAGCCAGTGACGACGGGCCGGATCATAACGAAATTCTATTAATGCATAAATAATACAACTTACCGGCCATGGAGATAGCGCTCATCGGACCAGGTGCACAACCACTGGGGCTTCAGCATCACCATGGCGGTCACCATGATGCCGTTGAGAATGGCCTCGGGAAGCACCAGCAGCGGCAGGTAGACCAGGTATTCGGAGGTGATCTTGCTCGCAGGATACACCTCCAGTGCGTAGATCAGCCCGCCCACCGCCAGCATGCTGGCCAGAATGGCCAGCGCCGCACCCGCGAACGCGCACAGGTAGATGTAGATGAAGGGATGAGGCGGGAGTGTCCGCTCCACAAGGCGCAGCACGCCGTAACTGACAAGTACCGGCAAGACCCCCGAAAGCAGCGCTGCCAGCGGCAGCGAGGCCCAGTCCTGGCCCGTGAACAGGGCCACGGGAAGCAGCGCGAAGGCCACCGCCAGGAGGGCGAACTGCCAGCCGAACATGAGCGTCACCGTGGTCACCGCCAGGTAGTGCAGGGACAGCCCGGGCGAGACGCCGGCATTGAGGCTCCACAGCACCGCCAGCCCCGTGACGCCCATGGCGAACAACGGCAATCGCCCCGGCTGGTAGAGCTGCCACCAGGGCGCCGTGCGAAGGGCCCGCCACATGATCGCGGCATAGCCCCCTGCAGCGAGCAGTAGCGGAGCCGGGGTGAGCAATTCAGCCGTGAGCAGCATGGCGGGATCCGGGCGTCGGTCGATCAGTGCCTTTGACGCGGGGGGTGGTGGCTTCGTTCGATGTCATTCTCTTGAACCACGAAGCGCATGAAGAATGCCAAGGGGTTCACGAAAGA
>SKOF01000445.1 GCA_007120155.1 Thioalkalivibrio sp.
ATGTCATCATTGGTCATGGAGTAAACGATCAGCTTATAACCGTCACCAAAAGGTTCAAAGCTATATTCATGGTCCGTTAGTCTTGCCTCATTGATGGCAAAAGTACCAGTTACCAGGGTCAACTCATCGTCAAGCGTGATCTCGGTTTCAATAGCCGTAAATGGCATGCTGTTATCAATCTCCAACTCAATGGTAATAGTCTCATTTGTCAGCGCGGTCACTGAATCAATTTTGAGGATATTCTCATCGTTGACAAATACCTTTCCAGGCAACGGGTCAGCAGAGATGATATTTTCATTATCCACGTTACTGATAATGGCTTGATCAAATTCGAGATAATAATCTCCTCCCACTTCGGGAGATGCATTTAAGAAAAGAGAAACCACAACACCCTTATTGCCCTCAAACAAAGTATTGAGTTGAGAGTAACTATACACCCTAAGGACATCATCGCCAATCAGGGCTGTTTCAAGTTCGTGGTCACCTTCAACTGCCCGGTCATAATTCAATTCGGCAAATTTACCAGTAACGGTAGAACTTACCGGGGTAAAACCTTCGGGCAGCTTAATATCTACCTGGAAAGCAGTAAACTCCTGGTAGTTGTAAATCTCGATGTCAATGGTGACATCTTGATTGATATTGACTTCAGTGTCAGGTATAAAAATTTCATTCCCAGACAAGGTTATGGTAAAACCTGGCTCGGGATCATTCAAAGGAATAGACTCAGCGTCTTCGTCAGAAAGTACAAGATCAAGAATATCCAACTCGTAGGTGCCAGGTTCTTCGGGTGTTACCAACTGAAAAGTTGCAATAACACCGTCTTTTCCCAGAAACGCCTTAGTCTCTGTATCATTGAAAGCGAAAATCCTTAATTTATTTGTCCCGGGAAGGATACTGGCAGAAAAGATGTGCCCATCAATTCGACTTGGAGTCAGAGAGAAAGACTCTGTAACCAAGCCGAAACCTTCAGGCAAATCAATATCAAGACCAAAGGCTACAAATTCCCCTTCATTGGTAATTTCTAACTCAATGTCTATGATGTCTCCTGCAGTGGCTTGCACATCCTTGATCTTTGCATCATAGCCTGTGCCATTCCCAAGCAACACCGTACTGTTCATCAACATCAACATGATTGCAAACAGTCGTAGTATTTTCATAGGTCGTATTTTTAATGATTTGATAACTTGGGGAATATTCCTGTTAACGTACACTTGTCTCTAAAAAGATTTTTAAAGAACCAGCCTGCCGGCCAAATGACCGGCCGACAGACTGGTTTAGATCTATTTACAGATCAGGTACATAACAGGGCACCTACCTATTGATCAGTATTCTGACCTCGCGAGATACCGACTGTCCT
Source organism: Thioalkalivibrio sp. (assembly GCA_007120155.1). GTDB lineage: Bacteria > Pseudomonadota > Gammaproteobacteria > Ectothiorhodospirales > Ectothiorhodospiraceae > Thioalkalivibrio_A. Next base: position 1,358 of record SKOF01000445.1, read on the forward strand.
TGCTGACCTTCTGGTGTTGCCACCACACGCATGATGTAAAGACCAGCGCGCAGGTCGAGATTCCAGTCAGCCTGACTGTGGCCATTGACCACCAGGTTCTGCTGGGCGACAACGCGTCCGCTCAGATCATACAGTTTCAGATCAACTTTAGAACTAACAGGCGTATAGATCTCGGTAGCAAACTGACCGCTTGAGGGGTTCGGGAAAGCATTGACAGTAACATCAGCTATCAAGCCGGGTACGTCAGTGGTTCCTTGCGTGCGAACGTCAACCTTATTGGGTGTACGGTTGGCACCAAGTGCGTCGCCCCAAACGAGGTTAGTAGCTCCAGAGATGCTGATCAGGTTGCCATCAGGAATGGTTCCTTCCATGCTCACAATGATACCCTTAATGGTGTTGCCGACCACTTCGTAGTGGAATACAAAACCATTGGGCAGCATTGAGTTCAGGTCTACCATATCCAGGTTGGCGCCACTGAGCTCAAATTGAAGAGCAGCCAATGTACCATCACTCTGCAATGAGATAAAATCATTGTTCATGAAAAGATCTGCAGTTTCAGAGTTAATCATTGACTTTTCGTCATTATCAGCCATGATCAGGTTAACCCATGCGACAATGTCAAGTACGTTGATGATACCATCGACAACAATGTCAGCAGCTTCGAATACGAAGATTGCGTCTTCATCGAGTGTACCATTCATGTATTGGATCATTGCAATCAGGTCAGTTACGTTGATGGCACCATCAGCGTTCACGTCACCCATTTGAAGGGTAGTAAACTCAAGAACTGTAGCAACGCTTTCCTTAGCAACACCAGCTTTAGTTGACAGTGCTTTCACAGCTACCACATAATCTTCACCTTCTTCAAGGTCTTCTATGGTAAACTCAGCATCAGTAATGTCATCCTCGGCTACAGTAAGCGTTTCAGTGCCTACAGCAAAGTAAAGACGCCACAATTCAACATCTTCGTCAACTTCGACAGTGATGCTTGTTACAGCAAGATGTACTTCGAAATCAATCGGATCAAGACCTTCGAATTCTACTTCGTAGGTTACGTCTTCACCATCAATTTCAAGTGTACCCTCATAGTCGTTGTAACCTTCAAGAGCCACAGTGAAGTCGTATTCGCCGTCAGCAACATTGAATACATATTCACCTTCTTCACCAGCTTCGCCATTGAGCGTAATAATGGCATCTTCGATGGCTTCACCGTCTTCATCAACAACAGTAAAGGTCAAAGTGCGCATCAGTTGCTCGAAGTTAGCAAACAGCGTCAGTGATTTAGTTACAGTCAGCGTATTGACAGCTTCAGCAGAAGCAAGATCACCGTCAGCATCATCAATTGTCCAGCTTACGAATTTCCAGCCGGCATCAGCGATAGCCTCAGCAACATAAACATCTCCTATGAAGTAGTCATCTGATACTTCGACGCCTTCTTCACCGTCAAGTGCTACTTTACCACCTTCGCCTGCAAGCAGTGTAATGGTAAGCTCTTGCTTCTCATATACAGCGTGGAATACAACGTCGTCAGTGACAGTCAGGTTGAATTCATTACCTGTTGAGATCACAACACCCGCAGAGGTTGTCCAGCGCTTAAACTTATAAGCACCGTCAGCATCTTCAACAGGAGCTTTGATTACTATCTGGTCGCCGTATTCGTAGTCGTCTCCGGCACCTTCAAGCTCAATATCAATAAACTCACCGCTGTTCCAGGTACCTGCTACAGCAAATAGTTCAACAGTATAAGTAATTGGCTCTTCTTTAAAGATAGCATGCATTGTAAGAACGTCTCCATCTTCAGGAACAACCGGGTTGAACAACCACTGTGCCCACTCTTCACCGAGTAGCTCTTCGGTTCCATCCATGACAGGCTCTTCACCTTCATCATCATAGAACCAGCCAACAAAGGTGTATTTCTTACCTTGGCTCGCTTCTTTAGCTTCAGCTTTAAGCAGAATCGGATCGCTGTTCATTGTATACGGCTCACTCAGGCTACCTTTCGTAGTAGTTTGTGTGCCTACAGTGATCACACCCCAATCGTTTACAAAAACTACGAGGGTGTAAGGATCTGCATCATAAACAGCTGTTACAAGGATGTCTTCTTCAACAGCAGAGATATCTACTACATCTGTAGTTTGAGTAAAGGTTACATCCTCTTCACCATCTTCATCAAGTGTAGCTACTCTCCATTGCTTGAATTCATATCCGTCAGCAGCTTCACCCTTCACCAGGTTAACGTGGATACCATGTACATAATGTCCTTCGTAACCCACTTCCGGAAGTGGCAGCGGATGTCCTTCTACAGCAAGCATGAGTTCGTATACTGGATAATCTTCAGTATCTTCAATAAAGACAGCATATACTTTCACATTGCCTTTATCAAGTCTTGGCAATACGAATGAAT
>SKOF01000088.1 GCA_007120155.1 Thioalkalivibrio sp.
AAACGTCCACAACTTCGTTGTCGGACTTGAAGTAACGCACCTTGCGCCCGTCTTCCAGGGTCTTGAAGCCGACACGGTCGCCCTTGCCCTTGGCCGGGTTGTAGAGCATCACGTTGGAGATATGCAGGGGCATCTCCTTCTCGATGATGCCGCCAGGCTTGCCGGCGCCCGGGTTCGGCTTCTGATGCTTCTTCGCCATGTTCACGTTCTGCACGACCACGCGGCCGTTCTCCAGCACCTTGACCACGTTACCGCGACGCCCCTTGTCCTTGCCTGCGGTGACGATGACATCGTCACCCTGCCTGATTCTTTGCATGACTCAATACCTCGAATTCAAAGCACTTCGGGTGCGAGCGAGATAATCTTCATGAACTTCTCGCCACGAAGCTCGCGGGTCACGGGCCCGAAGATACGGGTGCCGATGGGCTGAAGCTGGTTGTTGAGCAGCACCGCCGCATTGCGGTCGAAGCGCACCACGGAACCATCGGGACGGCGCACACCCTTGGCGGTACGCACCACCACGGCGTTGTAAACCTCGCCCTTCTTGACCTTGCCGCGCGGGATGGCGTCCTTGACGCTCACCTTGATGATGTCGCCCACACCGGCATAGCGGCGATGGGACCCGCCCAGCACCTTGATGCACTGGACCTTGCGCGCGCCGCTGTTGTCCGCCGCATCCAGAACCGTCTGCATCTGAATCATGTTCTTATCTCACTTGTCCGTTGCCACGCACGCCGGTTCAGTCGGCGGCCTTCTCAAGCACCTTCAACAAACGGAAGGCCTTGCTCTTGGAGATGGGCCGACACTCCTGCACCATCACCGTGTCGCCCATGCGTGCTTCGTTGTTCTCGTCATGCACGTGCAGCTTGGTGGACCGACGGATGTACTTGCCGTACAGCGGGTGACGGACCTTGCGCTCGATCAGGATGGTGCGGGTCTTGTCCATCTTGTCGCTGATGACTCGACCGGTGATTGCACGCTGCACCTTTGCTTCTTGTTCGCTCATATGCTTACTCACCTGCCACGGCACGTTCATTCATGATGGTCCTGATCCGGGCAATATCCTTGCGGACCTTGCTGAACCGGTCGGGTCGGGCCAGCTGACCTGCACCACGCTGCATGCGCAATCCAAACTGCTCGCGCAGCAGCTCAAGAAGCTCCTTCTTGAGTTCCTCGTCGTTCTTCTCTCGCAGTTCTTGAGCCTTCATCACATCACCTGCCGGGTCACAAACTGGGTCTTGATGGGCAGCTTGGCGGCAGCCAGACGGAATGCCTCGCGGGCAATCTCTTCGCTTACGCCTTCCATTTCATACAGGATCCGGCCGGGCTGGATCTTGCACACCCAGTACTCCACGTTGCCCTTGCCCTTGCCCATGCGCACTTCCAGGGGCTTCTTGGTCACCGGCACGTCCGGGAACACGCGGATCCACACCTTGCCGCCACGCTTGATGTGGCGGGTCATGGCACGACGGGCGGCCTCGATCTGGCGGGCGGTAAGTCGGCCACGATCCTGAGCACGCAGTGCGTACTCACCGAAGCTGACCTTGCCGCCCGAGAAGGCCAGGCCACGGTTCTTGCCCGTGAACTGCTTGCGGAACTTGGTCCTCTTGGGCTGCAACATCTCGCAAACTCCTTAGTTCACCGCGGCCTTGCCTTCCTGGCCGCCGTCGGTCTTCTGATCGAAATCGAACACTTCGCCCTTGAACACCCAGACCTTGACGCCGATGACGCCATAGGTGGTGCGGGCCTCCGCGAACCCATAATCAATGTCGGCACGCAGCGTGTGCAGGGGCACCCGGCCTTCCCGGTACCACTCGCTGCGGGCAATCTCGGCGCCGTTCAAGCGGCCGGCCACGTGAACCTTCACACCCAGAGCACCCAGACGCATGGCGTTGCCCACCGCACGCTTCATGGCGCGGCGGAACATGATCCGGCGCTCAAGCTGCTGCGCGATCCCTTCGGCCACCAACTGGGCGTCGACCTCGGGTTTGCGGATCTCCTCGATATTGATCTTGACGCTGTTCAGATCCAGGCCCAGTCGGCGGGCCACTTCCTTGCGCAGCGCTTCGATATCCTCGCCCTTCTTGCCGATCACGATACCGGGACGGGCCGTATGGATCGTGATAAATGCCTGGCGGGCCGGCCGGGCGATGTCGATGCGGCTTACCGAGGCCTGGGCCAGACGCGCCTTCAGGAACTCCCGGATCGCGAGATCCTTCGCCAGAACGTCGGCAAACTCACGCCCATCGGCGTACCAGGTGGAGGTCCACTGACTGGATATCCCGAGACGGAATCCGACCGGATGTACTTTCTGACCCATCGACTTGACCCCTTTACTTTTCGCCCACCGCCACGGTGATGTGGCTGGTACGCTTCAGAATACGGTTGGCGCGGCCCTTGGCCCGGGCATGGATCCGCTTGAGCGTCGGCCCCTGGTCGACGCAGATTCGCGAGACCTTGAGTTCGTCCACGTCGGCGCCCTCATTGTGTTCGGCATTAGCAATGGCCGACTCAAGCACCTTCTTGACCATGGCGGCCCCCTTCTTCGGGCTGAAGGTCAGCTCCTGCAGGGCGCGCTCCACGGGCATGCCACGAATCTGATCGGCGACCAGACGGCATTTCTGCGGAGAGATGCGCGCAAAGCGCAGCCGAGCGACGGTTTCGATAGCCATCTCGTCTTACCTCGCCTTCTTGCTCGCCACGTGACCCTTGAAGGTCCGCGTCGCAGCGAATTCACCGAGCTTGTGACCGACCATGTTCTCATTCACAAGCACCGGCACATGCTGGCGGCCATTGTGAACGGCAATGGTCAGACCCACCATCTGCGGCATGACCATGGAGCGGCGCGACCAGGTCTTGATCGGGCGCTTGTCATTGTTCGCAGAAGCGGTCTCCACCTTCTGTAGCAGGTGGTGATCGATAAACGGACCTTTCTTGAGTGAGCGTGGCACTGGCCTATTCCCTCGTTACTTCTTGTTCCGACGACGCACGATCATGTGATCGGTACGCTTGTTCTTGCGTGTCTTGTACCCCTTGGTGGGCACGCCCCAGGGCGTGACCGGGTGGCGACCGAAGTTGCGGCCCTCACCACCTCCGTGGGGATGATCCACCGGGTTCATGGCGGTGCCACGAACGGTCGGGCGCACACCCTTCCAGCGTTTGGCACCGGCCTTGCCGAACTTGCGCAGGCTGTGCTCGCTGTTACTCACCTCGCCCACGGTGGCGCGGCAATCGGCGGGCACCTTGCGCATCTCGCCGGAGCGCAGCCGCAGCGTGGCATGCTGGCCTTCACGGGCCACCAGCTGCACGGCGGCGCCGGCGCTACGGGCCATCTGGGCACCCTTGCCGGGTTTCATCTCGATGCAATGCACCACGGTGCCCACCGGGATGTTGCGCAAAGGCAGGCAGTTACCGGCCCGGATAGGCGCAGTGGACCCGGAGATCACCGGATCGCCCGCGGCCACGCCCTTGGGCGCGATCATGTAGCGGCGCTCGCCATCGGCGTACAGCACCAGCGCGATATGCGCGCTGCGGTTGGGGTCGTACTCCAGGCGCTCGACGCGGCCGGGAATACCGTCCTTGTCGCGCTTGAAGTCGACGATCCGATAGCGCTGCTTGTGACCGCCGCCCACGTGACGGGTGGTGATCCGCCCCTGGTTGTTGCGGCCGCCGCTGCGGGTCTGCTTCTCCAGCAACGGACCGTAGGGCTCACCCTTGTGCAGCCCGCCGGTGACCACGCTCACCACGAACCGGCGACC
>SKOF01000246.1 GCA_007120155.1 Thioalkalivibrio sp.
CGCAGCCGTAGAAGGGGTTGCGGCCGGTGTTGTTGTGGATGTCCAGGCTGGCGAAGACCCCGCGCGCGGCCTGCCGGGCCACCACCTCCGCCATCAACCGCCGTTCCGGGCAGTCGGGGTAGCTGGTGCCCGGCCAGACCCGGTTGTAGTCGGGCTGACCGTCCAGGCGGCGCGCGCCCGCCCGGGCGGCGCTGACGTTACCCACGAACAGGGACAGGCTGCGCGGCAGGCCGCCGGGCGGCGGGTCTCGCAGCAGTGTCTGCATCGCTTCGAGGCCCGCCGGTTCGTTGCCGTGCAGCAGTACCGAGACAAACAGGGGTTCCGGCCGCCGGCCGGGCAGATGGATCAGACCCGGGCCGCCCAGCAGCCCCTCCAGATCGCCGGGGCGTGCGGAAAGAAAGCCTTCGGGGAGGTGATCCCATTCCTTCAGCATCGACTGTCCTCCACGGGCCATTCGTGCACCGGGAGGTCGGTGAGCTGGTGTGACAGATAGGCATCCACCAGCGCCCGTTCATCCCGGTCATGTGCCGCCATGTATTGCCGCGCCCAGGCGGCGCCCGTCCGCGCCAGCCTGACCCGCGCCTCGATGATGCCCAGATAATGGCTCACATCGGTCTCGTCCAGTCCCAGCCGGAGCAGTCCCGCCCCGGCTGCGGGCAGCAGTGTGTCCAGGATCAGTTCCCTCACTGACCGGCGTTCCCCGGCGGGCCATTCCACCTGGGCGTCCAGCCCCAGGCGTGCAGCCTCGTAGAAATTGTCCTTCGCCCGGGGGAAATCCATCAATCCGTCCGGCCCGCCCGGGGTCTTCACCAGTTCCTCCACCAGTCCGTAGTAGAAGGCGGCGGTGGCGATGCTGTCCGCCAGGGTGGGGCCGGCCGGCACCACGCGGTGTTCGATGCGGACATGGGGGCGGCCGTGGTCGTCGAAGCCGATCAGCGGGCGGTTCCAGCGCCAGATGGTGCCGTTGTGCAGACGCAGGTGGCTGAAACGCTCCGGGGGCTCGTCGAAGCGGATCGGCAGCAGCGGGGGAAAGTGTTCCAGGTTCTCCTGGAAACATTCCAGGATGGACTCCCGTGCGAATCCCGAACCGAAACTCACCCGGCGCAGGGGTCCCCGGGCGGCACCACGATAACCGCCCACCTCCACCGACTGTTCGAACACGGGGATGCGGGTTTCGTCCCACAGGTCCCGGCCGAACAGGTAGGGCGAGTTGGCCGACAGCGCCACCATCGGCGCGCTGGCCAGTATGGAGGCGTTGTAGACCGTGTGGGCCACGGAGAACGGTGTCTGCACGTGGATCTGGAATGACGTGGTGGCGGCTTCCAGCATCACGTCGCGATGCTCGTGATGCAGATGCTCCCGGCCCACGATGTCCAATTTCAGCGAGCGACCCTCCCGCGAACGCAGCACCTGCTCGTTCAGGGCCCGGTAACGCTTCATGTTCGACATGTTGTCCAGGCACAGGTGCTCGGGGCGCAGGGTGGGCAGAATGCCCGTGAGCAGCAGTTCGGCCCCGGCCTGGCCTGCCGCGATCCGGGCCCGGTTCCAGGTCTCCTTCATCTCCCGGTGCAGGTTCGACAGCGTCCTGCCGCTCAACCGGTGGGCCTCGGTGTTGAGTTCCACGTTGAAGCGGGCCAGTTCCGGTGTGGCCAACGGATTGTCGAAGGCCTGCAGAAAGGCCTCGTTGACCGGTGCGGGCTGCCGGTGGGCGTCCACCAGCCATGCCTCGATCTCGAAGCCCGCCACGGGGGGGCGCTCGTCAAAGCGGCCGGCGGCTGCCAGGTCCCGGCACAGACGGGTTTCCGCTTCCAGGCGTTCCTGGAATGTCTGGAAGTCCCGATCGTCAAAGTGTGTATGGTGTATTTCCTGACCCAAGGGGCATCCTCGACGGGTGATCCGTCAGTGTTCGCGTTCGTCGTTGATCGGGCAATCAGACCGCAGGACCGGCAGCCTCCGGGGGCGGATCTGAAAATTGTCGGAATAAGCATCCGGCATGTTGCGTCCTAGGGTTCAAGACAGAGGCAGCGGAAATGCCATGGCGGTGATGAACTGGTTCCTGCAGCGGCGGCTGAAGGCGCGGATCGCGACCTACCGGCCCCAATTATATCGGACCGCCTACGCCTGGTGTCACGAACCGGCGCGGGCGGATGACCTGGTGCAGGAGACCCTGCTCAAGGCCATCTCGCGGCTGCGCACGCTGCAGGACGAGGACGCGCTTCGCCCCTGGCTGTACCGGATCATGACCAATTGTCATCGGGACTGGCTGCGCCGCCAGCGTGACACGGTGGATCCGGACGACGCGGAGCTGGCGTGCGAGGACTGCCCGGAGATGAACGCCGAGCGCGCCGCCATCGTGCGGAGCGTGCGCGATGCCGTTCACCGGTTGAGCGACGACCAGCGCAAGGTCATCACGCTGGTGGACCTGGAGGGGTTCACCTACGGCGAGGTGGCCGGGATCCTGGAGATACCCATCGGCACCGTGATGAGCCGCCTGAGCCGGGCCCGGCAGCAGTTGAAGCGAGTGCTCCTGCGCCAGGACCCGGAGACCCGAACCCAAAACCTGAGCGTGGTAAGAAGCCGCCATGAAAACCGATAAGCCCAGCGAGGAGGTCCTCAATGCCTTCGTGGACGGTGAGTTCTGTCCCGAGGAGCGTCTGGCCTGCCTGAGACGGATCTCGAGCGACGAGGCCCTGAGCCGGGAGGTCTGTGATCTCTGCCAGGTCAAGGAAATGGTGAACCTGGCCTACGAACACGTGCCCCGACCGCCGGGGGCGTCCGCCCGTGCCCGCGCCGTGAGCGGGGGATGGCTGGGGCCGGTGGCCGCCGCCGTGGTGATGATGCTGGCGATCGTGGGCATCGTGGGTGTCGGGATCGGCACCCAGGAACCCGCGCGCCATCTGTCGAGCGCGGACCCGGGCCAGCCGCTGCACGGATCGGAACGCTTCGCCAACCGGATCGTGCTGCATCTCACCACCACGGACGAGGAACGCATCACCAACATGCTCGACGAAGTGGAGATGCTCATGGAGGCCGCGATCCGGCAGGGTGTCCCCCTGCAGGTCCAGGTGGTCGCCAACGGTGAAGGCCTGGCTCTGATGCGCGAGGACATCTCGCCATTCCCGCAACGGGTGGCCCTGCTGTCGGCGCGCTATGGCCCCGGCCTCAGTTTTACCGCCTGTCTCAATACCATCGAGCGGCTCAAGCGTGAGGAGAACCTCCACGTGCGCCTGCTGCCTGCCGTGCAGGTGATCAATTCTGGTGTGGCGGAGGTGATCCGCCGCCAGTCCCAGGGCTGGGCCTACATCCAGGTCTAGCCCGTAGTTGTTAGCGAAGCAGTGAGCAATAACCAGAACCGTCAGACCCAAACCGGAAGGAGTGGAGCAGTCATGAGAAAAATCATTGTATCCCTGATGGCGTTGGCCGGCCTGATGCTGGCCCTGCCCGGCGCGGCCCTCGCCACCGACTACGGCACCCAGAAGGTCGTGTATCACATCAACGGCGGCGATCCCCAGCAGAACAAGGGGGCCTTGCGCAACATCCAGAATCACATCAACGCCGTGGGCGTCGACAATATGGACATCAAGGTGGTGATGCACGGCGCAGGCCTGAATCTGCTGGTCAACGCCAAGGACGACGCGGACCTGCGCGCCGGCGTGGACAACCTGAAGATGCAGAACGTGGCGTTCCAGGTCTGCAGGAACACGGTCGTGGGCCGCAACCTGGATATCTCCAAGGACCTGTACGATGCCTCC
>SKOF01000501.1 GCA_007120155.1 Thioalkalivibrio sp.
CCGAAAAACTCCACCTCAGCCGCTCACGCTACGAAGGCCCCACCGGCATCGTCGGCATCATGCACCAGGCCCTCGCGCAAGAAAGCCTCCCCGCAATGAGCCTCTGGGCCAACGTCCCGCACTACATAACCGCGGCCCAGAACCCGCCCGCCACCGTCGCCCTGCTCGAACGCCTCGAACAGCTCATCCAGGTCCCCTTCGACTACTCCGACCTCCGCGAAGCCGGCGAACGCTTCGAACGCGAAGTCAGCGCCGCCCTCAGCACCAACGCCGAAGTCCTCGACTACGTCCGCCAGATGGAAGAAGCCTACGACGCCGCCGGCGAAGAAGGCCCGCCAGGCCGCGACATCAGCCCCGGCGAAGTCCTCCGCGATGTCGAAGACTTCCTCCGCGGCCAGCGCCCCGACGAAGGCGGCAACGGGTAGGCGCCGGCCAACTCTCATCTGTCACCGACTGGGACGCCAATGTCACCTCCTACACCTACGACGATGCTGGCAGAATGACCCTTGTGGAGCTGCCCAACGGCGTGGACTCGACCTACAGCTACGACGATGCCGACCGCCTGACGGGCATCGACCACGTCCATGACACCACCAGCCTCGCCTTCGTCCAGTACACCCTGGACAAGGTCGGCAACCGCGTCGAGCGGGTGGATGGCGCCGGCACGCATGTCTATGGCTACGACGACGTCTACCGGCTGACTTCGGTGACCTACCCCGGGCCCAGCACGACCACCTACAGCTACGACGACTTCGGAAACCGCACCTCCATGACGGTCGATTCCGATACCACCACCTACGTCTACGATGATGCCGACCGGCTCACCAGTCTCACACCCCCCGGGAGCTCGGCCGTCGCCTACGACTGGGACGACAACGGCAACCTTGTCGAGCGCGGCAGCGACACCTTCGTATGGGACTTCGAAAACCGCCTGCTCGAAGTGACGGTCGACTCGACGACGACAGCATTCACCTACCGGGGCGACGGCCTTCGGGACAGCCGGACGGTCGGCATGAACACGACGACCTTCACCTGGGACATCGTTGCCGGCATCCCCGTGGTCATCGACGATGGCGATCTCCGCTACGTCTACGGCGCCCACGGCCTGATCGCGCAGAAGAGCGCGTCCGACGACTACTACCTGCTGAGCGACGGCCTCGGCTCGACCATGGCAATCACCGACGACCAGGGCGCCGTGGTCCGCGATTACCAGTACGACGTGTTCGGCGAGGTGACCGGCGGCTCGGGGAGCGCTGAGACGGAGTTCCAGTTCGCCGGTGAGCAGGTGGACGGCTCAACCGGCCTCCAGTACCTGCGCAACCGCTACTACGACATGGAGACCGGCCGCTTCATCTCCCGCGATCCGCTGTCCGCCATGCCCGGGTGGGTCGAACATCCCTACATGTACGCCAACGCGAATCCGGTGAACCTGGTGGATCCGCTGGGGCAAGTACCTGACGACCCGAACAGGCAGTGCCGACTGGAGCTCGACGACACTCACCCACTTCGATGTCCGCCTGTCGCACCACCACCACCGCCGCTACCGCCGCTTCCCGATCCCACCAAGGTAGCGAGCGGCCTAGTTAAGCTTGTTGGAGAATACTTCCTGGAACCGCTGGGTGAGACAGAGAAAGCTTACTTAGACTCGTACACGGCCCTCAGTTCCTCACTCCGTACATTCTTTAGAAGCGCTCACAACTGTGCTTCCGACGAGATTTGCGCCGCTCTCGTGCAAGCGCAGCTTTTGGGGATGGCTCAGGAGCGTGGAGGCTTCCGCACGCCCTGGGGACGAGCGCTATTCGGAGCTGCGGGCGCCTGGCGGGCATATGCCTTCGTCGCTCAGAATCTTCCTTTGCTAAATGCGACGGATGAAGAAGAGCAAAATTCAGTACCACAATGAAGATGGAAGACGATGGCACTCAGCAGGACACCACAAGGACGCAGGTAGGTCAGATTCTATGGGCGACTATCATCACGTCGCTATGGATTATTTCCGTAGTCCTGGCCATGGCAATGTTAGATGGCGATTACCTCCTGTTCTACGTCGGAGGAGCCCTTCTTGTGGGCATGATATGGTTCAACGTCATTACGAACTTTGATCAGCTTGCGCCGCCTTCGCAAGGGCGCGCCATCCGTGAGCAGGTGTCTCGGGCACTTACGCACCCAGGAAAGACAGAAGCATTCCTGACAGCTATCCATGTCTTCATTGTCATGGTGATACTGCTCTTTTCCTAGGGGTTGTCTCGGTGTGACATGGAGACCGGCCGCTTCATCTCCCGCGACCCGCTGTCCGCCATGCCCGGATGGGTCGAACATCCCTACATGTACGCCAGCGCCAATCCGGTCAACCTGGTCGACCCGCTGGGGCTGTGTTCATGGCGGAAACCTCACGACTGCGTCAAGACGGGGGTTGAGAAGGCGGGCGAAGGCATCGACAAGGCATGGGGTGGAATTAAGGGGGGAGCGGAGTGGTTGTGGGATCTGGTTGACGAGCACATGGACAAGGGCGATTGGCTGGCAGTTGCAAGTTTTGCATTAGGAGCCGCTGCGGTGGCAAGCTGCTTGACTGGCCAAATATATCTCTGTGCCGGGTCCGTAGCTGCCCTTGCCGCGATAGTTCATGAGCGAAGCAAGATCTGGACGAACGTTACCATGGTGGCGAATATGGCGACTGGGAATACCTGTGCAGGAAAGCAACGCTAGGACCAAGGTTGCCGAATACGATTCCCGGGCTCGATGCCGGTGTATGTGCGGCAATAGGTTCGATCGAAGGGCGATCTTCAAGCGACGACCTGGTCGACGAAAAGCCTACGTAGTAGTCGGGGTGACATCTATGAATAAGACTTCCTTATGGGGTACTTCAGTACTTGTCGCATCAGTCATACTGATTCTAATTTCGGTCGGGTTCTCCGTCGACTCATTCGCCTTGGCCGTCTCAGTAGGCTTGACGGTCCTTGGCGCGGGGTACTCCGTTCGGTGGGATCTGCACCGAAGATTGCGAGCGATTCTTGCCCTCTGCGTTGCGGGGTCCGCGCTGATTCTGTGGCTGGCCTTCGCGGTTGCAAGCGTTCTGCCGTCGATATTAGCCGCGATCATTGCAGGAAGCGTCGTCTACTTTAGTCGTACTGTTCATGATCGTACTGCCATCGGCGATGGAGTTGCAGGTGATTAGAACAACGGTGCGGAAAGCTGAGCTAGCATTTTGGTCCCTCCCATCGCCAGTGCATCGATTAGCTGTCGTAGTCATTTGGGCAGTAGAACTACTATCGTCATCGTCGTCGTCGCCGTGGCTTCTCCGGGATGTGGACGAGCTTCGTCGTGAGAGGCTAAAGAAACTGAATCGGTGAAGGATAATCATTATCGCGCAGAAGAGCGCGACCGACGACTACTACCTGCTGAGCGACAGCCTCGGCTCGACCATGGCCATCACGGACGACCAGGGGACCGTGGTCCGCGACTACCAGTACGACGTGTTTGGGGCGGTGACCGGCGGTTCCGGAAGCGCTGAGACGGAGTTTCAGTTCGCCGGTGAGCAGGTCGACGGCTCGACAGGCTTCCAGTACCTGCGCAACCGCTACTACGACATGGAGACCGGCCGCTTCATCTCCCGCGATCCTCTGTCCGCCATGCCCGGCTGGGTCGAACATCCCTACATGTACGCCAGCGCGAACCCGGTGAATCTCGTGGACCCGCTGGGGCTGTGTGGGTGGCGTGACCCGATCGGCTGTCTGAAAGACGCCGGGGCATCGG
>SKOF01000235.1 GCA_007120155.1 Thioalkalivibrio sp.
GAAAACCTGCGCAGCCGGCAGCGGGATCTGTACCTGGATGTTGACCGGCGTCTGCAGGCGCTGGAGGAGGGTGGTGTCCGGGTGGCCCCGGGCCCCGGGCCCGCCCGGCCCGATACCCCTATCGCGGCGGACCCTTCAGACCCGGCGGTGCCGGCGGTGCCGACCCCCGGCGCCGCGGACGAGCAGCAGGCCTACCGTGCCGCCTTCGATCTGCTGCGTGAAGGACGCTACGATCAGTCGGTCAACGCGTTCCGTGCCTTTCTGAATGACTATCCGGAAAGCGGACTGGCCGCCAATGCACAGTACTGGCTCGGCGAGGCCAAGTACGTGAGCCGGGATTTCGACAGCGCTCTGGTCGAGTTTGAAAAGGTGATGTCCGACTACCCGGACAGCAACAAGATCGGGGACGCGCAGCTCAAGCTGGGATTCACACACTATGAACTCGGACAGTGGGATCGTGCCCGCGAAGCGCTGGAACAGGTAGTGGCGAATCACCAGGGCAGTGCCGTGGCCCGCCTGGCCGAGCAGCGCCTGCGGCGCATGCGTGACGAAGGCAGGTAGAATAAGATGGGAAGGGTGAATCGGGAAGTTGGAAGTAAAGATCGTTCAATTCACACTTCCCGATTCCAACTTCCGGTTTTAATTCCTGCTCCCCATTTGTGCCATGTCCACTTTCAACGCCCCCAAGTCCCCTGATTCAGTGGAATCCGACCGCCTGCGCATTACCGAGATCTTCCTGTCGCTGCAGGGGGAGGCGCGATCGGTGGGCTGGCCGACGGTGTTCGTGCGGCTCACCGGCTGCCCGTTGCGTTGCGGTTATTGCGATACCGCCTACGCGTTCACCGGTGGAGAATGGTTTTCCGTGGACGCGATTCTGGAGCGGGTGGGCGATTACGGCGTGCGCCACGTGACGGTGACCGGCGGCGAGCCGCTGGCGCAGAAGCCGTGCCATGGGCTGCTGAAGCGCCTGTGTGATGCGGGCTACGAGGTGTCACTGGAGACCAGCGGTGCCCTGGATGTGGCCGGCGTGGACCCCCGGGTGGTGAAGGTCATGGATCTGAAGACGCCGGGTTCCGGCGAGTGCGCCCGCAATCGTTTCGAGAACCTGCGCTACCTGTCGCTCAAGGACCAGGTGAAGTTCGTCATCTGCGACCGGGCCGACTACGAATGGGCCAGGCGGACCGTGGCCACCCACGACATCAGCGCCCGCTGCGAGGTACTCTTTTCCCCGAGTCACGGTCAGCTCCCGGCCCGGGATCTGGCCGACTGGATCGTCGACGACCGCCTGGACGTGCGTTTCCAGATCCAGTTGCACAAGTACCTGTGGGGGGAGGAGGCGGGGCGATGAAGTACGAAGTGTGAATATGGAGATGAAGTGCGAAGTGTGAATTTGGAAGTGGGAACGGGCGTCCGAACCGGGATTCTGGATGTTCGAAATCAAGGTCTTTGCTTCCAACTTTCCAATTCACACTTCGCACTTCATCGCCCGTCCCGATCTACCCCGCTCACCCCTATACGTGATTGTCACTGAATGAAGAACGCAGTCGTCCTTCTCTCCGGCGGCATGGACTCCGCCACCGTTCTGGCCATGGCCCGTGATCAGGGCTATGCATGCCATGCCTTGAGCTTTCGCTACGGACAGCGCCACGCGGCGGAGCTTGAGGCAGCAGGCCGCGTGGCCGCGGCGCTGGGTGCCCGGGATCACCGGGTGGTGGATCTGGATCTGTCCGTGTTCGGCGGATCTGCGCTCACGGATGCACGCATCGCGGTGCCCCGGGAGCCGTCGGACGGAATTCCGGTCACCTATGTGCCCGCGCGCAACACCGTATTCCTGTCCATCGCCCTGGCCTGGGCGGAGGTGCTGCCGGCCCGGGATATCTTCATCGGCGTGAACGCGGTGGACTATTCCGGTTATCCCGACTGCCGACCGGCATTCATCGAGGCCTTCCAGCGGCTGGCCAACCTGGCCACACGCTCGGGCGTGGAGGGAGCGGGATTCACCATCCATGCCCCCCTGCAGCACATGAGCAAGGCGGACATCATACGGCGTGGACATGCCCTGGGCGTGGATTTCGCCGCCACCGTGTCCTGCTACTCGGCAGACGAGGAGGGCTGGGCCTGCGGCGTCTGCGATGCGTGCCGACTGCGTGCGCGGGGTTTTGCCGAGGCGGGTGTGGAGGATGTCACCCGATACAGGAACCCCTGATCCGCGCAGCCGTTGCCGGGACCTTCCCGGGAGCCGGTGTTGTCAAATCATGACACCCATCCTGCGCGGGGGTATAATCCCGCGCCGGAAGCGGTCGGATCGCGGACACCCGCACAATTCCAGGGGTTGGGCGTCCGGCCGCAGTCAATCTCGGGGTCTCGCCCTCGACACGCGTTCGTCGCTGGAGGAATAACATGGTTTTTGAAAGCTTCCCGACCGCGGCGGCGGTCGTGCTGGGCGCCACCTTCGTGCTGGCATTCATCCTGGGCGCCGTGGCCAACAAGGCCAATTTCTGCACCATGGGCGCGGTTTCCGACTGGGTCAATATGGGTGATCTGGGCCGCATGCGCGCCTGGATACTGGCCATTGCGGTCGCCATGCTGGGCGTGGTGGTGTTCGAGTCCATGGGCATGGTCGATGCCGATGGCGCCTTCCCCCCGTATCGCATGGCCAATTTCAACTGGATTGCCCATGCGCTCGGCGGCTTCATGTTCGGTATCGGCATGACCTTCGGCAGCGGTTGCGGCAGCAAGACGCTGATACGTGTTGGTGGCGGCAATATCAAGTCCCTGATGGTCATGCTCGTCATCGCCGTCATCGCCTTCTGGCTGACGACCAGGCAACCGGTGTTCGGCACGGGGGAGACGCTCTATCAACTGATGTTTGGCTGGACCAACCAGTTGTCCATCACCATGAGCGGCGGTCAGGACCTGGGTTCCATCGTCGCAAGCGGCGAGGCTGCCGTGTGGGCCCGCCTGATCATCGGGCTGGTCCTGGGCCTGTTGCTGCTGTACTGGGTATTCAAGGCGGCCGACTTCCGTTCCAGCTTCGACAATATCCTGGGCGGCCTGGTGGTCGGCCTGGTGGTGATCGGCGCCTGGTACGTGACCAGCAGCGTCCAGGTGACCGACGGCATGGATACCTACGAGATGCGTGCCTACATACAGGATTGGGACTTCCTGGCTGATGATCCCGAAGGCCGCCCCGCGGAGGCCATGCCCTGGTCCAGTCAGTCGTTCACCTTTATCAACCCCATGGGGCAATCCCTGCGCTATGTGATGGCCGGCTTCGACAACTCGGTGCTCTTCTTCGGCGTCATCTCCCTTGTTGGCGTGATCCTGGGTTCGTTCTTCTGGGCCCTGGTGAGCAAGAGGTTCCGTATCGAGTGGTTCGCCTCCTTTCGCGATTTCGTGAACCACTTCATTGGTGCGGTACTCATGGGCGTCGGTGGTGTTCTCGCCATGGGTTGCACCGTTGGTCAGGCCATCACCGGCACATCCACCCTCGCCCTGGGGGGGTTCCTGACATTCGCCACCATTGTTCTGGGTGCGGCGCTCACCATGAAGGTGCAGTACTACAAGATGGTCTACGAAGAGGATGCCACCTTCCTCAAGGCCCTGATCACGGGCCTGGTGGATCTCAAGCTGTTGCCCGGCAGCATGCGCAAGCTGGAGGCCATCTGACGGATCCCCGGGAGACCGCCTTCGCCGCGGTCTCCCGGTAGCCCGTGATCTGCAAGCCCGCGCCCTCGCGGGCTTGTC
>SKOF01000175.1 GCA_007120155.1 Thioalkalivibrio sp.
CAGCCTTTTCAACTCCTTGAGCGGCCGGGTATTGATCACGTCGGCCGCCTCCAGCCAGCCGCGGCGCGCCTGGCCGATACCGAAACGCATGAGATCGAGATCGCCGGTGCTGTGGGCATCGGTGCTGACGGCGACCTTGACGCCCATCTCACGCGCCATCCCGCAGGCGTTGTCGTCCATGTCCATCCGATCCGGCTGGGCGTTGAGTTCCAGGCAACAGCCGCGCTCGGCGGCCTGCTTCATGATGCGCTCCAGATCCACCTCGTAGGGTTCGCGCCTGCCGATGAGCCGCCCGCGGGGATGGGCGAGAATGTTGAAATGCGGATTGTCCATGGCCCGCAGGATGCGCTCGGTCTGCTTCTGGCGCGACAGGTTGAACCGATAATGTACGGCGCAGACGGTGAAGTCGAGCTCGCCGAGCACATCATCGGGGAGATCGAGGGAACCGTCTTCCAGGATGTCCACCTCGATGGACTTGAGCACCACGATGTCATCGAGCCTTTCGTTCAGCCTCTCGATCGCGCGGATCTGGGCGAGCAGGCGCTTCTTGTCGAGACCGTGTGCCACGGCGACGCGGCGGGAATGGTCGTTGATGGAGACGTATTCGTATCCGCGCTCGCGGGCCGCCTCAACCATGTCCTCCAGCGAGTTGCGGCCATCGGTGGCCCGGGTATGGCAATGCAGATCCCCGCGGATGTCGTCCAGGGTGATGAGCCTCGGCAGCCGGCCCTTTGCCGCCGCCTCGATCTCGCCGCGATTCTCGCGCAGTTCGGGCTCGATGTACGGGAGGTCGACGCTGCCAAAGACCTCCTTCTCGGAGCGGCCCGCGACCCGTTTGTCGCCCCGGAAGACGCCGTACTCGTTGTGCTTGAGGCCCCGGTCGACGGCCCGCTTGCGCACCGCGATGTTGTGGGCCTTGGAGCCGGTGAAGTAATGCAGCGCGGCGCCGTAGGCGACCTGGGGCACCACACGCAGGTCCACCTGCATGCCGGAGCGCAGGATCACCGTGGATCGGGTCGTGCCATGGGAGATGACCTCCGAGACCTGGTCGTAGTCCACCAGCCGGTCCATGACTGGCGAGCCCTTGCGGGCGGTGACCAGGATATCCAGATCGCCGACGGTCTCCTTGCGACGGCGGTAGCTTCCGGCCACGGTGATCTCCTTCAGACCCTCGGTCTCCCCGAGATACGCGACCAGCGGCTCGGCAACGGCCTCGGCATCGATCAGGCGGTGACGCTTCCCCTTTGAACCCGGGGCACCTGCCAGCCGGCTCAGGATGGTCTGTTCGAGCTTCGGGCCAAGGCCTTCGAGGCCGCGAATCAGGCCCTGCTCGGCGGCGTGCTTGAGGTCCTGCGCGTTCTCGATGCCGAGTGCCCGGTACAGCGTCTGGACCCGCTTCGGGCCCAGGCCCCCGATCTTCATGAGATCGCTCAGGGCCGCAGGCGTGCGTTGCTCGACCTCCTCCAGCAGCGGCAGCCGTCCCGTCCTGACGATGGTCTCGATCTTCTCGGCCAGATCCTCGCCGATGTCGGGCAGTTCGGAGAGATCCCTGCCCTCCGCGATCAGGTCGGCCATGCTCCTGGACATGCCGCCCACCGTGCGCGCGGCATTGCGGTAGGCGCGCACGCGGAAGGGATTGGCGCCCTCGATCTCCAGGAGATCCGCCAGGCGGTTGAACATGTCGGCGATGTCGGCATTGAGTCCGGGCACAGCGTGACTCCGGGATCCTGTTCCGCTCTTAGATCATCGCCGCCATGCTGTCCAGCGTCGTGGTCGGCACGGTTGTGAACGTTGCGTCTCCAAGTCCTGCGACATCCAGGTCGGTGAACTACACTGCATGGAGAACTCATCCGGGCGCGCACAATCCCGGCAGGATTCAGGAGAGCACATGGAACGCCGCGAAGGGGCGCGCAGAGCCGTGAACATGGGCACCATGATCGAGTACCTGTCCGGTGTGCCGGGCCGCAAGGTCACAGGGCGTGTTCGCAATGTCAGCCTCAGCGGCCTGTATCTGAAGATGCCCAATGCGGACCTGACCGATTATGCACGCCTGCGGCTGAGGTTCGGCCCGGGCGGGAACGGCGCCGGTGAGACCCGCATCTGGAACTGCTTCGTAATTCGGGTGGCCGACACCGGCGTTGGCGCCATGTTCGAGAACGCCGACCCGTCGGCTATCGACGGGTTGCTGGATCTGCTGCGCGAAGCCCCCGGAGGCCCCCAGGGCGAGGGCATTGACTCTCGCTGAACTGATTTCAGCGCGGTCCGTACCCGGCGATCGGTCGGGCGTGGCGGCGCTGGATCGCAATTCCATCGGGACGACCACACGCGGCGAGCTTCTCGAACGCGCCGGACGGCTGGGCTCGGGGCTTGCAACCGCGGGACTCAAGCACGGTGACCGCGTGGTCATCATGGCACCCAACAGCGCCGACTGGATCGTCTCGGCCCTGGGCGTGATGAATGCCGGCGGGGTGGTCGTGCCGCTGGACGTACAGATGCCCGGCGAGGATCTGGCACATGCCCTGACCGATTGTGACCCGGGCTTCATCTTCACCACCCCCACGTTGCGCGAGCGCATCGAGGCGCTGGATCTGGACCTGCGCGCGGAGTTGCGTCTGTTCGGAGATGATGCACAAGACGCCGAGGCGTGGAGCGCCCTGCTGGCCTCGGAGCCTGCCGAGCCCGTTGCCGCAGACGAAGACCTGGCCGCCATCTTCTACACCTCCGGCACCACCGGGCCGCCCAAGGGCGTGCCGCTCACCCACCGCAATCTGAGCAGCAACGTGGAGGCCCTGTGCGAACAGGGCCTGGCGGACCACACGGACCGCATCCTGGTGCCGCTGCCGTTTCATCACGTCTACCCGTTCACCGTGGGGATCCTCATCCCCCTGTCCCTGGGGGCGCCGATCATCATCCCGTTCTCCCTGGTGGGCCCCCAGATCGTGCGGGCCCTGCGCGAGGGTGAGGCCACGGTCATGCTCGGGGTGCCGCGTCTCTACGAGGCGGTGTGGAGCGCCCTGGAGGAGCGCATCGCCGGGCGCGGCCGGCTGGCCGCAGCACTGTTTCATGGTCTGCTGGGGCTATCCATGGCGGCGCGCCGGCGGCTGGGCTGGCGGCTGGGGCGCCGCCTGTTCGCCGGCCTGCACAAGCGCCTGGCTCCGGACCTGCGCCTGGTGGTGTCCGGCGGCGCGGCGCTTGATCCGGACCTGGGGCGCCGGCTGCAGGGCCTGGGCTGGGAGATCGCCACCGGCTACGGCCTGAGCGAGACCTCGCCGATCCTCACCTTCAATCCGCCGGACCGGATACGGCTGGAGAGCGCCGGCATCGCCCTGCCCGGGGTGGAGCTGCGCATCGACGCCCGCGACGGGCCGGGCGAGGTCCTGGCCCGGGGGCCGAACGTCTTCGGCGGCTACTGGAACCTGCCCGAAAAGACCGCCGAGGACCTGGACGAGGACGGCTGGTTTCATACCGGCGACACCGGCGAACTGGACGACGGGTATCTTTACCTGCGGGGGCGCGAGTCCGCGATGATCGTGCTTTCGGGCGGCGAGAATGTGGACCCGGAGCGCGTCGAAAAGGCCCTGACGGCAGCCGATGACATCCGTGAGGCGGGGGTCCTGGAGCACAAGGACCGTCTGGCGGCGGTGGTGGTGCCGGAGGCCCGGGTGCTGCGCGAGGCCACCGGTGACGCCCTTCGCGAGCGCGTGGAGAAGCTGGTGGAGGAAGCGGCGCGTGAGCTGCCGAGCCACC
>SKOF01000494.1 GCA_007120155.1 Thioalkalivibrio sp.
GGTTCACAACCTTGATGGGCAACTGGTACTGCAGGCAGGTGGATAGCTCCTGGATGCACATCTGGATACTGGCCTCGCCGGTGACACAGGCCACGGTGGCATTCGGATGGGCCAGCTGCACACCCATGGCGGCGGGCAGACCGAAGCCCATGGTGCCCAGGCCACCCGAGTTGATCCAGCGATTGGGCTTGTCGAACTTGTAGAACTGGGCCGCCCACATCTGGTGCTGGCCCACATCGGAGGTGACGAAGGCGTCACCCTTGGTAAGCTTCCACAGGGTCTCAAGCACGTACTGGGGTTTGATCAACTCCGAGTTGCGGTCGTACTTGAGGCAGTCCATGGCGCGCCATTCACCGATCTGTTTCCACCAGGCCTTGAGCGCAGCGGCATCGGGCTTGCGCGGGTCTGCCTTGATCTCCTTGATCATGCTCTTCAGAACCGTGTCCACCTGTCCGACGATGGGCACGTCCACCTTCACGTTCTTGGAGATGGAGGCGGGATCCACGTCCACGTGCACGATCTTGGCGTAAGGGCAGAATTTCTCGATGTTGCCCGTCACCCGGTCATCGAAGCGCGCGCCGATGGCGATCACCAGATCCGCGTGATGCATGGCCATGTTGGCCTCGTAGGTGCCATGCATCCCCAGCATGCCCACCGAGAGCTTGTCGGTAGCCGGGTAACCGCCCAGCCCCATCAGCGTGTTGGTGATGGGGTAACCCAGCAGGCGGGTGAAATCGGTGAGCGACTTGGCGGCACGCCCCAGGATCACGCCGCCACCGGCGTAGATAATGGGCTGGCGGGCCTCCAGGATCAGGTCGATGGCTTTCCTGATCTGCCCCGTGTGTCCCTTCACGGTAGGGTTGTAAGAGCGCATGCGGATCGTCTTGGGATAGCTGAACTCGCACTTGGCAGCGGTCACGTCCTTGGGGATATCCACCACGACCGGGCCGGGCCGTCCGGTGGTGGCCACATAGAAGGCCTTCTTGACGGTCGTGGCCAGATCCTTGACGTCCTTCACCAGAAAGTTGTGCTTCACGCAGGGACGCGTGATGCCGACGGTGTCCACTTCCTGGAAGGCGTCATTGCCGATCAGATGCGTGGGGACCTGCCCGGTGAACACCACGAGCGGGACCGAGTCCATGTAGGCATCGGCGATGCCGGTGATGGCATTGGTCGCGCCGGGGCCGGAAGTGACCAGGGCTACACCGGGCTTGTCCGTTGATTTGGCATAGCCTTCGGCGGCGTGAATCGCCCCCTGTTCGTGCCGCACGAGGATGTGTGCAACCTTATCCTGCTTGTACAGGGCGTCGTAGATATGCAGAACGGCGCCACCCGGGTACCCGAAAATAAGATCGACACCTTCCTCCTGCAGGCAGCGGACAAAGATCTCGGCACCGGTCAGTTCCACGGTCTGGTCTCCTGCTCTGTGAAGGTGGTGGTTGTGTTTTCCTGCACGCGACCCCGGGGAGCGCAAGAGAGCGCCCCGCCGAAACGGCAGGGAAAGCGCACAATACTAATATGAAGCGGCCCGAATTTCACGAAAACTTGATAATTCAGACACATCCTGTGGTTTTGGGTTCGCGCCTGGCGCCTAATCCAGCCCCCGCTCGGCAAGCCAGCGCCGCATCATCCCGATCTCCTCCTCCTGGGCCGCGATGATCTCCCGGGCCAGTGCGCGGATCTCCGGATCCTCGCCGTAGCGCAACACCACCTCGGCCATACCGACAGCCCCTTCATGATGCGGGATCATGCCGCGCACGAAATCCACGTCCGCATCACCGGTGAACTCAACATCCATGTCCCTGTGCATCCGGTCATTGACCCCCCGGTAGGCCCGTACCGACTCCGGCTCGCCCGCCTGGGGCGCCGCGCCATGGTCATGATGCTGGTGATGTCCATGTTGGGCCCAGACGGGCACTGCCCCTGCGAGCAGAAGAATGGGAAGGAAAAGTCGAAGTCGGCTGATCATGGCAAGGAATCTCCTGAATATCAGTCAGCGGTCAATGGTCGGTCGTGGGTCAGGCATGTATGGTCCGGACGCAACGAACCGCGGACTTCATCATCCGCGGACACGAAACGCGGGACGCCTGGCGGGCGAATCGCCGCCAGGGGGCACGGATTTCCTCCCCCGGGCTTCCCGGGACAGGGGTACCCCGACTGCTCGCGCACGAACCCCGGGGCCAACTGGTGGCCGGGCGTGGTGCGCCGGATTCCGGGAGTGGCGAACGGGATAACGCGGTATTGTTGCTCACCTCGCGCCCGGAAAAAAGCCCGTGCGGGGACCGGGACTCGCCTCGGACGCAGGAATATGTAAACTAGACCCATTAAATATGCGGGGTGGCGCGCGTGGCGGGCTGCCCACCGGGGCACGCTGACGGGTGCGCCGCAGGAGGTCACAGAAGGTCATGAGCACACATGCAAAGGCGCGGCGCGGGCCCGATTTCGCCACCTGGCTGATCCGCCCGGCACAGGGCTGGCGGCACAAGGCCCGCGGCATGGTTCAAAACCGCATGTTCCTGCTTCTGGGTGCCATCGGTGCAACCTTCCTCGCGGGACTGGCCATCAATGTCTGGATGCTGATGTCCGGCACCGGCCCGGCGGGACCCATCGCGGTCCAGTTGGCCATTCTGGGCATTGGTCTGGCGGTGACACTGAGTCTGCCCCTGTTTCTCTTCCGGCATCTCATTACGCCCCTCTTCCACCTTCGCCATTGGGCACAAAGGGCGCGTGGCGGAAACCTGGCGGCGCGCATACCGCCTCCGGCGGGCGGCGAGTTCGCCGAACTGGCCGAGGACGTCAATGCGCTCACCGAACAGCTGCAACGCCTGACCCGCGAGATGCGTGACGAGGTGCGGGCGCAAACCGAGCGCCTGGAGCAGAAGTCCCGCACGCTGGAGGTGCTGTACGATGTGGCGGCCAGCATCAATACCGCCCGGGACCTGGAGGACCTGCTGGCCCGTTTCCTGACCAGCATCAAACAGACGCTGGGCGCACGGGCAGCCACGGCCCGGCTGGTCACGCCCGACGGACAGATGCGGCTGGTCACGAATCTGGGGTTCCATCCCGACGACCGTCATTGCCACCAGGTATTGCCCCTGGGACGCTGCCTGTGCGGCCAGGTGGCCGATGGCGCGGGCATGGCCGGCCGGACCGATGTGCGCCAGTGCGGCCGCGTGGAGACCGACAGCCTGGATGAGACGGAACACCCGGCCATGATTACGGTACCGCTGCAGCACCGGGGTCAGACCCTGGGCATCTACAGCCTCTTCATGGACGAGTGTCCCGAACCACTCAGTGAAGACATGGAGAACCTGCTCACGAGCATCGGCCGGCATCTGGGCATGGCCATCGAGAAGGCGAGGCTCGACGAGGAGGCACAGAGGCTCGGCATCATCGAGGAACGCACGCATATCGCCCACGAGCTGCACGATTCCCTGGCGCAGACCCTGGCAAGCCTGCGCTTCCGGGTAGGTGCCCTGGAGGAGTCGGTGAACCGTACCGGCTCCACGGAGCTGAAGAGTGAGGTCGACGTGGTACGCGACGGCCTGCACCGTGCCAACACGGAACTGCGGGAACTGATCAGCCATTTCCGGGCGCCGCCGGTCACCCGCCAGGGCCTCGTCTGCGGTGTCGAGAAGCTCGTGTCGGACTTCCGCGAGGACACCGGAATCAATGTCTACCTGCAAAAGGAATGGCAGCAGAACGAACTCCCCGGGGAGATGGAAAGCGAGGTGCTGCGCATTGTTCAGGAGGCCCTGTGCAACGTCCAGAAGCACGCCCGTGCCCAGCATGTGAGAATCCTGTTACGGGCCGATGCCCACGGGGGTTTCCTGGTCATGGTGGAAGACGATGGGCGCGGCATTCGGGGCAAGGCGCGAGGCGGCCGCGGTGAGCATATCGGACTGAGCGTCATGAAGGAGCGTGCCGCGCGCCTGGACGCGGACTTCCGCATCGAGAGTGAACCCGGTGAAGGCACCCGCATGACATTGCGATTCCAGTATCCGAAGCGGCAGTCAGTGGACATCCGACCCCGCGCACAGGCGGTACCATGAACAGGCGCGTACTGCTCATCGATGATCACGCGTTGTTTCGCGAAGGTCTGCAGGAATTGCTCAAGAGACGGGGCATCGAGACCGTGGGTGCCGTGGGCGACGGCGAGGCCGGTATCCGGCTGGCCAGCGAACTTCAGCCGGATGTCATTCTGCTGGACATGCGCATGCCCGGAATGAACGGGCTTGAGGTCTTGCGCCGACTGCGGCAAAGCGGCCTGACCATGCCAGTGGTCATGCTCACGACGAGCACCGAGGAACAGGATCTGGTCGAATGCCTGCGCAACGGCGCGCAGGGTTATCTGCTCAAGGAGATGGAACCCGGAGATCTGGTCAACGCGCTGGAAGACATCATGCTGGGCAAGACCGTCGTCGCACCCCACCTGGCGCAGCTGCTGGCCCGTGTCGTGCAGGGCCAGACCGGCACCGAACACGAGCCCAACCCTTTCGACGTGCTCACCCCCCGGGAAACCGAAATCCTGGGGCTGCTGGCCGAGGGCCAGAGCAACAAGGTGATCGCCCGCAATCTGGGCATTTCCGACGGCACCGTGAAACTGCACGTGAAGGCCATCCTCCGCAAGCTGGGAGTGCATTCACGGGTTGAAGCAGCCGTGCTCGCGGTCCAGCAGGGACTGCACCGCGGGACAGCCGGCGTCAACGAGGCGTCCGGAGAAAGATGAATTGGTCAGTGGTCCGTTGTCAGTGGTCAGTTGTTTAAAACAACGGACCACGGACCACTGACAACTGACAACTGACTAAAGATAATGCTTGTGCTGTGAACGGCGCCGGCCCGCACGCTGGACCACCACGCCCACCACGGCTCCGATGCCGTCGATCTCGATCTTGCGGTGATCCTCCTGCAGGGCGACCAGGAAATAGCGCCCGTCTTCGATCCTGACCTGCCGGAAGAGGTATTCGTCTTCATGCTTCGCGACCACATAGCTGCCGTCAGACACCACGGCGGACGGGTCGACGACAATGATCACGCCATGCTCGAACTCCGGCGCCATGCTGTCGCCTAGGACCCGGAGGGCGAAAGGTTCGCTGGCCGCACAGCCCCCGCCCATGCCCGCGTCGACACTGTCGGCCCCCATGGTGCTGGGATCAAAAACTCCATAATCGCTCATGGTTTACCTCCGGTACCGACCCGGTGGTGGTGTACCTGGCCGTGTGTACTGAACAGGCTCTCCGCCGTGTGATCCGTGCCCGGTTTGAACCACTGCAACCGCTCGTGCAGCGTCACCACCTCGCCCACGATGATCAGCGTGGGCGGCTGCACATCGTGGTCCTTTACGATCTCGGGAAGTGTCTCCAGCGTACCCACCATGACCCGCTGGTTCTGGGTGGTGCCCTGCTCCACCAATGCGGCCGGAGTATTTGACGGCATGCCGTGGTCGATCATTTCCCGGCAAATGACGGGCAGCCCCAACAGACCCATGTAGAACACCACGGTCTGACGCGGCTGGGCCAGCATGTTCCAGTTGAGATCGATGGTGCCATCGCGCAGATGTCCGGTGGCGAACACCAGTGCCTGGGCGTAATCCCGATGAGTGAGCGGGATGCCGGCGAAGGCGGCACATCCGGCGGCGGCGGTGATCCCGGGCACCACCTGGAACGGAATACCCTCCTGCATGAGGGTATCGATCTCCTCGCCGCCACGGCCGAAAATGAACGGATCGCCTCCCTTGAGACGCAGCACCCGTTTGCCCTCCTTGGCCAACCGCACCAGCAGGCGATTGATATCCTCCTGTGGCAGCGTGTGCTGATTGCGCTTCTTGCCCGCGTAGATCATCTCCGCGTCGCGGCGCACCAGCTCCAGGATGGCCGGCGATACCAGGTTGTCGTGGACCACCACATCCGCCAGCTGCATCAACCGAAGCGCGCGAAAGGTGAGCAGATCCGGGTCACCGGGACCGGCGCCCACCAGAAACACCTCGCCGCCGGAATCACGCTGGTCAAGGCCGGTTTCAACCGCCTGTTCCAGGGCATGCCGGGCCGCATCCTCCCTGCCGGACAGGAACAGTTCGGTCACAGGGCCCTCCAGAAGGCGTTCCCAGAAGCGGCGCCGCAACTCGCCGTCGGCGATACGCTCCTTGACCCGCAGACGGTAGCCTTCCACCAAGGCAGCCAGGCGGCCGTAGGCGGCAGGGATGAAGCTCTCGATACGGGAACGGAACAGACGCGCCAGCACCGGCGAGGATCCACCGGTTGAAATGGCCACCTGAAGCGGGGAACGATCCACCATGGAGGGCGTGATGAAACCGCACAGCTCAGGCTGGTCCACCACGTTGACCGGGATCGAGCGCTGCATGCACAGCTCCGAGACGCGGCGATTGACCTGCTGATCATCCGTGGCGGCAATCACCAGCACACGGTCAAGTACGTCATCATCCTCGAAGCCGCGGTCCAGATGCTCGATGGCATCCTGCCCTTTCAGCGCCTGCAGTTCACCGCACAGCGCGGGTGAAACCACGGTTACCCGGGCATGGGCCTTGCGCAGCAGTGACACCTTGCGATACGCGACGGTACCGCCGCCCACCACCAGGCAGGGACGCCCCTCGAGCCGCATGAAGATGGGAAAGAAGTCCATGGAATGCTCCCGCACAGGGGTCAGGAAATGCCGGCCTCGGCAATCAGTGCATCGAGTTCGCCTTCCATGTCCAGCTCCACCAGGTCATCGTAGCCGCCCACATGGCGGTTACCGATAAAGATCTGCGGCACACTGCGCCGCCGGGTCATGCGAAACATCTTCGCCAGTTCTTCCCGATTCCGGTCCACCCGGACCTTCTCCAGATGGTCTCCGAGACCCCTGCGCACCAGCAGGCGTTCGGCCCGGTCACAATAGGGGCAGATCGCGGTGCAGTACATGCGAATCACGCTCATGGCGGAGCTTTCCATGGACTTTGGGGTCAGTGCGGGGGAAGCCTCAGTTGAGGCGCTTGAAGACATCCATCTCGGCCGGATCAAAACCTGCCTTCTCGTACCACCGGCGCGCGGCCTCGAGGTCGCGCTCGACCCCGTTGCCCTGCTCGTACATCATGGCCAGTGTGGTCTGGGAACCGGCAAGCCCCTGATTGGCGGCCAGTTCGAACCAGTGGGCGGCCTGCCTTGCATCCTGCTCAAGGCACTCACCCTCCAGGAACATGAAGCCCAGACCGTGCTGGGCCATGGCATGGCCCTGGTCTGCGGCGGCCCGCATCCACCGGGCGGCAGCGTCCGGGTTCGGTGTACCGCCCAGACCGTTCTGACACATGATGGCCACCCGATACTGTGCCTCGGCGTTTCCGCCCTCGGCCAAGGGAGTCAGCAGCTGCATCGCCCTCGCGAAATGCTTGGCCTCGAAAGCGGAAATGCCGCTATGCAGGTCCATGTGATCATCGTCTGCAGATTGCTTCATCAATGCGGATACCCGTGATTTGTCCGGCGTGAGAAACTTCAGGTGCAGGGCCGGATGCCCTGCCGGGATGCGCCAAAGACGGCGGCGGGCCGGAATTTGTCCTAGCTTGTTAAAGGGTTATGGTGACGCAAAGCCATGGCCCTCAGGAACCCTCTCAATGGGGATATACGCCGTCCGAAGCGGCCACCGCTATAATCCGGGCCTTGGCACAAGGCCTCTACAATCGCCGGGAACCCGCCGGTTTCCGCGGTTTTGCGGTCGAACGAGGTCCGGCGTCACCCATCGTCCCTGTCCAGGTTGCAGAATGCCCGAAAGCCAGCACGCCTTACAGGATACTGCGGCCAGTATACGTCCCTGCATTCAGAAGGTCGCCAACGGGCCGGCTCGCGAGCACCGGGTCTATGCCTGTCCCCCGGGCATGTGGCATCCGGACCGGGGAGCGGACCCGAAGGCTGGCACGGCCATCGTTCGCCGTGTGCGGGACCACGGTTCCGCCCACAACCGAATCATATCACCTGAGCAATACGAGTAACCCTACTCCAAACCGCAGTACTCGTGGAGTTCCGCGATAGCATCCGAGGAGATGAACATGGACAAGCAGACCTATTACGAGACCACCACCAAGATGGAGAGCGTCGGCGTGGACGAGGCCTACATCCTGGGCTGGCAGACCGGCTTCCTGCACAATCCGAAGCTGGAAGAACAGCGCGTAACCGAGGCCTACGAGGCCGGGTACAACGACGGGCGGGAAGGCAAGACCGACGGCTACAACAGCTGGACGAAGCAGTAAAGGATGTCCGTGGTCAGTGGTCCGTTGTCAGTTGAAAAAGGCAGAAATCAACTGACTACGGACCACTGACCACGGACAAACTCAATCCTCGGCCATGGGGCGGGCCGGGCCCGCTTTGCCGGGGCCGGATCGGTCGTCGGAGCCCGCCAGCAGGGCATCGAGGGAGGCCGTGTACTTCTCAACGGCCTCCGGGCCCTCGATGGCGACCACCTGGTCGATGGCCCATTGGCGGTTGGCGGGGCCAAGGGCCTCGCTGACCCATTCGGCGAAGGCCCGCAGCAAGCCGAACCCCGGGCCCTCAACGGGGCTGTACTTGCACTCCGCATACACGCTGTTGCGCGCGTTCAGCTTCTCTATGAAGGCACGCCGGTAATCCGCCGGCGTTATGTGCTTCTGGTCCTCGGGCGGGCGGTTGTCCGCGCGATTCTCCTCCACCAGACCCGCCAGGCGCAGTGCCATGGCGGTGATGAAGCGAGCCCGTTCCTCTTCGGTAAACTTGCCGTACACCTGGTGATCCGTGAGGTGCAGCAGGAAGATCGCAAACTCCTCGATCACGTCGAGGCGTTGATACTGGGTTTGCGTCTCGAACGCCTCGTTCTCGAGATTCAACACGCCGTTGCATGCCACACGCCAGGCATTGGCGGCGCTCACCGTGGCCACATCCTCCAGGGTGCGGGCACGGTCCCCCTGCTTCCAGCGATTGCGCAGCCGAAGGCTCATGCCGCCACCTTCAGGCTGGTGCTTACACCATCCCAGAAGCGCAGGCGTGCCTCGATGGCCGCGCGCGCCGCCTCCTCCGCCTCCCGAATCTTCCGGGGATCGCCGCCGCACAGCATGTCCAGCATGCGCAGCGAGAGCGGGCCATGGGAGCCCTCATCCAGATGAATATGTCGCTGGAGGTAGAGGTGAAACATCGGTGCATCCTGCTCGGCGATGCCCATACGGGCAAGCAGTGAACGGAACATGCCGGGAATGACGTGCTCGCGGCCCAGGGCGAGCGCCGCGGCCACCACGTGGGGCCTGCCGGTGCCGATAAAGGCGAAGGTGCTCTTCATGAACTCCACGGACGGCGCCGGCGCGATGCCGGCAGCGAGCGCGGCCTCGATTCCCTCGCTGGCAGCGAGGTTCACAAAGCGCATCGCCCCCCGGGGGTCGGCACCCAGTTCCGACATGGCGCCGCAATACAGCTCGAAATGACTGAGACAGCGTTCGCCTCCGTCCGGCCCCGGGATACGGTCGGACTCCTCTTCCAGCACCAGCTCATTGATGAACCGGCACACGGCCGCATCGGGGGCCGGAGTCCAGGGATACCGGGCCGGGGCGATGTGATGCTGAATGAATTTGAGCAGGGACATGAAATCCCATACCGCGTAGACATGGTGTTCCATGAAGCGGCGAAGGTCGTGGAGATCACCCAGTCCGTAAACCGGGTGTGCCTCGAGCCGATCGCGCAGGGGCGCGATGACCCCGGGGTCAAACCGGATCGGCTGGCTGGACATGGACACGACCTCCCGTGACGGCGCAGTGAATGGCTGGGTCATACATGAAAACGCCGCCTGTCCGGTCACGACCCGGGCAGACGGCGCGAAGGCAAATCGGGTCGGCATGCGCAAACCCGGGGAGGGTGATCACCCTCCGGTCATCTTACCGGCGGGAGCCCTTTTCCTCGTGGGCGATATCCACCAGTTCCATGGCGATGTCACGGTACTTCTGACGATACGCATGCAACGGGTGACCTTCGGGGGCCAGGTAATATTCCTCGGGCTCGACGCCATTGGCATGTTCGTACTCGATGAACTGCTTCTGCATCTCGAGCATCTGCTTGATCAGTTCCTGCTTCTTGCTCATCGCTTTCTTGGCCTCCGATTGATTCGGTGTGGCGGAGTGGCTCCGAAACTGCCCCGGAATATAGCACCGCCCTCCAAACCGTCTTAACCCCCCTAAGGGGATATAACGGCAGTGGCAAGTCTCAAGTGGCAAGTGGCAAGGGAACCCACCCTAACCCCGGCCCTCGCCGGGAGGAAGGGGGAGTGAACGGTTTTGCCTTTCCTTGCCACTTGAGACTTGAGACTCGCCACTGCCTTCAATAACCTCCCTTGCGGCGGCTCTCCGGCAGACCGGCGATCCGGCCCCCCTGCTTGCTGGGATCCAGCGGGAACAGGTCATAGACGGTCTTGGCGTCGACGCTCTTGTCATCCCATTTGGCCTGCATGGCCTTCACGATCGTACGGGTATTGGGCTGATTCTCGCCGTTGTTGATGTACTCGTCGCGAAGATAATTGATCAGGTCCCAGTGCCGCTCGGTCAGTTCGATACCTTCCTTGGCCGCGATGGCCTCGGCCACCTTCTCGCTCCAGTCAGCGATGTCCTCCAGGTACCCTTTGTCATTGGTCTCAATGGTGACCCCATCCACTTCCAGACTCATCGAATCATCCTCCTGCATAAAATGTGGTTTCTCGGATTAAAAACACATCAAGCTCTGGATACCGCTTCAGCTTCCCTGCCTGCCCTGCACAGGGGCGACATCCTTGTGGCCTATGAACAGCCCGCAGCCCATGAGCCGCCGCGACCCGATCCCGGCGCGCTGCAGCAGTACAGAGGAGTGCGGGTCCAGGTCGGCCACCATGAGGCTGCGCGTGAACAGTTCTCCCTCGGGCGTATGCAGCAGATGGCTGCGGCCGCACAGCAACTTTGACACCGGCACATCCAGTTCCCGCAGATGCCGGGCCGCCTCACGCAGGAAGTCCTCCTCGTCCTGTGTTGCCGGGGCCACCACATAGCGGGCCAGCAATGCGGGCTGAGGCTGCAGGGGGATCACACTCGCCTCGCCCACGTTGAGTTCGAAACCATCCAGATCGATCCGGTGCCCTGCCAGATCACGGGCATCCTCCAGGCGGTGCCGGGGCAGACGCAGGCGAAAACGGGCCCGACGGGAGAGGTGCAGCACATCGTGCTCCGGATCCTGCGGCCGGTACCAGCCATTACCGGATTCCGCGCCGTGGATCAGGTGGATACCGGCATGTTCCTCGTCCTCCAGCCAGGGCAGCACGCGGCGCACCGCGCTGGACAGGGCGTGGGCGTGGTCCAGGGGCAGGCAGCGGCAGTCGATGCGGTAGGACACATCGACTACGTCATCGGGCAACTGCTCCACCCCGGTTTGCGGCATTTCATCCCAGTACATATACGTACATCCCTATGACATGGGCGAAGTAAACGCCGCCTCGATCTGCTCCTCCCAGTCCGGGGGCGTATCCGGAAAAGGCGGCTTCACGTCGGAACTCAGGAATCGCTCGCCCTCGCGGGCGCGCTGGCGCACCAGTTCCAGCAATTCCTGGAAGGACTGCAGGTCGTGATTCTGCATCAGCACTTCACTCAACCAGAGCATGGTATTTTCCTCAGGTGCCGGCAATCCGGTCCAGATACCGGGCCCGGTAGATCAGCCGTTGGTGCCCCCCGCCGACATCGTCCGTGAACCCGGTGCGCGCATGCAGGACGTTGTTGCATACCACGCCCTCGCCGGGGCGCAGCCGGTAGCGCAGGATATCCGGATTGTCGTCCCCGCCGAGCAGTTCCCGGATACGCGCGGCTGCGGCCCGGGTGGGCCCGTCTTCCCGCCACCGGATATTGCGAAGCCTCGCCGTGTAGCGCATGTGAAGCCGGCCGCTCGCCGGGTCCACACTGAATACCGGACCGCTCTGGGCCGCCCGCAGGGTCTCGCCGTTGACCACGTTGGGGGGAATGGTGAAGGCCCGGGGATGGCTCAGCGCCTCGATCCAGGCCGGATTCTCGTCACGAAGGCGGATATAGAGCAACTCGTGATCCATGTAGGCGTTCTCGCCCCCCTCCGGGGCATCGGAGACACAATGCAGCAGCATGGCCCGGATACGCCTGTGAGGCGGGTTGTAGTAGCCGTCACAGTGCCAGCTGAGCGGACGGTCCGTATAGGGAATGTACTCGGCCTGAGGGCCGTCCGGGCTCACGCGCAGTTCACTGACCCCGTCTTCCTCCGAGCACAGGTTGTTGTCCAGCCGGACCAGACCCAGGGCCGCGGCGAAACGCCTCACCTGGCCCCTGTCCATGGTCCGCCCCCCGTCGGTGCAGCGATAGAACACCATATTGCAGCGCGATACCCGCTCCAGAAGGGCCGTGCGCTCCGCCTCCGACAGGTGTTCGGGATCGCCCACGGGGACCATCAGGCGCTCCGGACCGAGGAAACGGCCGGCCAGTTTGGTCTCCCGCCATTGCCTGTACGCCCGTTCCTCCGTCAGAAGGAACGGGGAAACGCCCGAGATCGGCGTCTCCGGCGGACAGGCCATGGCAGTTGCTGGGGTCGTTTTCATGGGGGCAGGCAAACCTCAATGATCCTGGGGTTGCGTATCCGATCGGAACCGCCGGGTGGATCGCCGGCTGGCGTCACGCGGTCGGGCCGTCGTTCCGGACTCAGTCCGGTCCGGCACGGAAACGGGACTCCGTATTCGCCGGCACCGCACCGCCCCGGTCACCGGACGCAGTGTAGTGTCCTGTAGCGGAGGCACAACACTCCATCCGGGATATGCGAGCACCCGTGCAGCGCCATCGCATCGCTCATTATAACGCCACCCGCCCGACGTGACCGGGCCACTTGCGGGGATCGACAGCCCGGGTTCCCGGACCGATGCGGCAACCGTCCGTCCCGGTCGCTATGAGCCTATCCCCAGAGAGATATGCGGGGCCGGGAGTTCCACCCCAACAGTAGGGTGTTCTCCTCGCGGTACCCCACCTAGAGTCTACCGCAGCACAAAAAGGGGGTCGGCGAACATGCCAGATCCCGGAACAGACCCGGACAGGATCCAGGCTGTATCGCGAAGTAACTCGTTATATCCTAAAATAACAGGTTACACAGCAAACCCTGTCCCCAGCATCCGAAAGGAGATCGTCATGGCCAAGAACCAGCACCCAACCCCCATGCTCGACGAGTTGGAGAACGGCCCCTGGCCGAGCTTCATCTCCGGAATCAAGCGTCTTCGCGACGAACACCCTGACGAGCGCATCCAGGGCGTCACCAACGACCTGCTGGGCCAGCTCGAACACTCCTATGA